>CAYVGD010000303.1:0-3460 GCA_964450095.1 uncultured Polaromonas sp. | reverse complement strand
CAAAACGGCGAATTCCATCATATGTATGGGATAGAGGGAGAAGGTAGGTGATTAGCGTGGTTGTCGTGCGCTTTTTCTTTTGGGCTGGCCTGGCAGCCATCGACGCCAGAGCAGAAAGGAGACCATGGACCTCGACAGGCGCGTGACGGTTCGGCTGAGCCCCGACCAGTGGCGACGGCTGAACTACCTCGAGCACGAGACGCGGCGCACCAAGGCGAACATCCTCCGGCTGCTGCTGGATGCAGCCGTGCCCACCGGGCACAAGGAGATCGAGCTGAACGAAAGGAGGCTGGTGTATGGCGAACGGTAGGCATTGCGGCGTCGGGGTGGGGCTCCGGCTATCCCGAGACGAGGCGCGACGGCTCGACGACCTAGCGCGCGCCACAGGGAGATCGCCGGCGGGCGTGCTGTGTGCCTTGGTGCGTTACGCATCGCCCCGCGATCCGGAGCTACTTGAGCGGCTGCGGGAAGGGGTACCTATCACGATGGAGGCAACAGTGCATGAGCCAGCTTAGCCAAATAGCACGAACCGCCACGCGCGGCAACGCGGGCGGTTCAGCAAGGGTGATGGGGCGTGACTGTCGACTAGCCACCCCCAAGATACCGCAACTGCCTAACGCTGTCAATAGGCAGTCAGCGGTCAACGGGGGTGTGTCCGATGCTTACCCCCTCTGAACAGCTATCGATCCTGGCCGACCTGGCCACAGGCAATGGCGTAGGGCCATCGACCGACCCGGCACTACTCGATCCCCGGAACTTTACCCCCGGCGAGATTCGCCTGGCCATCGGGCTCGCCAAGCAGGGCGTGTCATTCCGTGACGCGATCCTGCCCGACCTGAGCACCGACTTGGTGCGCGCCTTCTTGCCAGACGAGCCCGATGGCGTGCCCCTGAAACACGCCAGCTGGGCCGATATGGCGGCCGTGCTGGGCCCGCTCGAGTGGGCATGGGCCGACTGGCTCCCTCAGTCGATGCTCAGCATGCTTGTGGCCGAGCAAGGCGCGGGCAAGAGCGTGTTTGCGCTACGCATCGCGGCCTGCTATCTGCGCGGCGATCCCTGGCCCGATGGTACGCCCTTTGACGGCGAGCTGGGCGGCGTCGTGTGGTGCGAGGCGGAAAGCTCCCAGGGGCTCAACCTCGACCGCGCGACCAAGTGGCGCCTGCCCCTTTCGCGCCTTATCAGCCCCCTCGAAGACCCCCTAGACGACCTGGTGCTACAGGATCCCGAGCACCTACAGCGGATCGAGCACGCCGCGCGGCGACCCTCGGCCCGCTGCATCATCGTGGACAGCCTGAGCGGCGCGAACCAGATCAAGGAGAACGATGCGGCCATGGTGCGCCCGGTCAAGGCGCTGGCCACCATCGCCAAGCAGGTGGGTAAGCCCATCATCCTGACCCACCACCTCCGCAAGCCCGGGCCCATGGAGGCGGCCAGTGAGGTGACGCTAGCCCGCATTCGCGGGAGCGGTGCCATCGTCCAGCCGGCGCGCGCGGTTTGGGCGCTGGACCAACCCGACCCCAACAGCACTACGAGACGACTGCGCCAGCTCAAGAACAACGTCAAGGGGGTGTGTGGCGGCAGTATCGGCGTGACCATCGAGGAAAGTGGCGTCACCTTTTGCGAGGCTCCGGAGCCACCGAGACAAGAGAGCCAACGCGACAAGGCCGCCGATGTACTCAAAGCCCTCCTACGGAAAGGCCCACGGCGTGCCACAGAGCTGCAGGAAGAGATCGAGGGCGCCGGCATATCGTGGGATGCGGCCAAGCGCGCCAAGAGTGGGCTTGGTATCGTGTCGCGGCGCGAGGATGGGGCGTGGTGGTGGGGCTTGCCCGCCTCTACCCAGGGGGGAGGGGTATAATGCTCTCTTACTCCCTTAGCATCTTGTGCGCCCTTGCTCCCTTGCACTCTTACCCTCAACAATCTAAGAGTGCAAGAGTGCAAGAGTGCAAGAATATGTACCCCCCCTCTTGGTGCTCCCTTGGGTGCGCTCTTGGCGCGGAAGGTGGCGCGCCATGACGCTACTGACCAACATTGAGGTACATATCCCCGCCGATATCCCCGGGCAGATCCTCGAGGGTGGGCGCAACGTCACCATCACGCGCCTGGCTGGTGCTTTGCGCGCCCAGGGCCTCGGTGGCGCCGTGCTGGCCGATGTACTGCAGCAGGAAAATCGAGCGCGGTGCGTGCCGCCCCTCTCTGACCGCGAGGTGCTGGCCATCGCCAACAGCGTTGAGCGATACGAGCCGGGCGAGCCCAGGGCAGGGGAAGGCAGACCTTACCACCCCACCACGGCCCCGGCGCCACAGCCCAAGCGCGACTTTGCGCCGGCACTCACGCCCCCCTCCCCCGCCTGGCAAGAGCGAGCGCGAGCGTTTGCGGCCTACGCCCGGCGGTATCTGTGGGAGAACACCAAGCACCTAACCTACCTGCTGGACCGCGGGCTCTCTGAGAACACGATCCGAGTGGCGGGCTTGGGCTACAACCCCAAGGTGATACATGACCCGGCGGGGCGGTGGGGGCTCTCGGGCGGGCGGATAGAGCTAAAGCCGGGGTGGGTGATACCCAACGAGAGCGGCGGCGCGATGTGGAATGTCAACATCCGCTGCGCGTTCGAGGGTGACGGTGAAGGGAAGTATCGCGGGCCGCGCGAAGGGCGTAAGAAGCTGTATGGGCTCGACCGTGCGGGGCACCATTCCGACCTGGTGCTGGTCGAGGGCGAGTTTGACGCTCTCTTGCTCTGGCAGCAGGTGGGTGGCGTGGCCACGGTGCTGGCCCTTGGTGGCGCAGGGGTGCGCCCCGATGTGGACACCCTACCGCTCTTGGCGGGCTATCGCCGCTGGTGGATTGCCACCGATGCAGACGACGCGGGGAACAAGGCCGCCAAGGAGCTGCAGGAGATGACGGCCAGGGCGCGGCGCCTGCCCATGCCGCGCGAGGGGTGCAATGACCCGACCGACCTGTGGCGCGCCGGCGTCGACCTGGTGGATTGGATCGTGGGGCAGATCGGCCCCGCCGACCCGACCACCTACCTCCAATGGGCTGAGCACTACCTGACCGCGCTGGACGATGGCGAGTTGTGCAAGGTGACAGATCCCGCCCACCCGGTACTGAAGCAGTATCTAGCGGTGTTGGCCAGGTATGACGCGACGCGGCGTGGGATGGGAAAAGAGGGCGTCGATGCGCCATCGAGTTGAGGCGTGGGGGCTACTGGCGCGAGGGGGCGGAGCTTTCGCCCCCCTGCGCTGCGATTGCCCGTCAGTGCCAGGCGTATCGGGGCGGCGATACGAGGATGGGCGCGAGGGAATGGCCGACCCGGTGCGCGTGTGCCGGGTGTGCGGGTGCGAGCGGCCACTGACGCGGATAATCCCCGCCGGCGAGGCCGCGCAAGTACCCCGGCGGGCGGCGTAGGATAGGTGGTAGAGAATGGCAGGAAACGGGAGCATCACGGCGAAAAAGAGGC
>CAYVGD010000302.1:0-3481 GCA_964450095.1 uncultured Polaromonas sp. | reverse complement strand
GATGCGCGCCTCGTCCAGCTGCTGGCCGCGCAGCATCTCGTCGGTGATGCCGGTGAGTTGTTGCACCTCGGGGCTGAGCGGGATGCCCGGGTCTTCCAGGCCGTCGTAGACCTCCAAGGAACCCACGGGCTGGCCGGTGGCCAGGTCGAGGTCCAGGGCCACCAGCGCCAGCTCGATCACCTTGTCGCGCCCGGCCTGCAGGCCGGTGGTCTCGGTGTCGAGCAAGACCACGCGCAGGGTCGGCCCCTGGGCGGGGCCAGGAAACGCCAGCGGCGGCTGGAGCCTGCGCAGCACGCGGTAGTCGGGATGGGCCTCGAGTGCCGAGGCCAGGTGTTCCCAGACTTCCCGGCCGGGGGTGAAGGCCGTGGCCGCGCCGGTCTGGGCCGCGTGCGGCAAGAGTCCCTGCGCCGCGGCCTGCGGCAGTGCTTGCGCTGCTTGCGCTGCTTGCGCGGGGACCTGTTCGGGCCGAGCAGGCGCGCTGGCCGGCCTGCTGCCGGGTTGCCCGGGCGCAGTGGGGCCAAGCCCCTGCACAGCCGCATGGGTCGGCGCTGCAGCATGGGTCGGCGCTGCCGCGTGCGCCGGAGCTGCCGCGTGCACAGCCTCTGGTGCAGCCGAAGGCACAGGTGCCACGGCGGACAGCGCAGCCTTGGCGGGCACGGCTTCGACCGGCGCCGACCGGGAGCCGCGCGTGCGCGGCCGGGCGGGCGGCACCGGAGCGGCTGGCTCGCTGTCGTCAAAGCCCAGGCCGAGTTGGCTGGTGGCGGAGGAGGATGGTTTCATGAATTCAATCGGACCCGCGGCCGGCAGATCGCCCAGGGGAGGCGAGCATCGAGGCGGCCCTCTTCTTGCCGCGTTCGGACCGACACACCCGAACGTGGGGCGGGCCGGGCCGCTTCACACAAGCCTGCAGGTCCATCCCGCCAGCCCGCCGACTGGCAAGCCGTGGAAGCGGGGTCCGCCAGGTGCGCCCAGTGTGTGTGTGGCCGCGCGCAGCGCGCCCGACTCTATCACCGCCCGGGGCCGGCAGGCGTGTCTGCATGCAACGGCCGGCCTCGTGCGGCGCGGCGCGCATTCCCGGGCGCTGCAAGCCCCAGCGGCGCGCTCGGGCCCGGCTGCGGGGTGCGGCGCGCCGGGCGCCATTGCGCTACGCTGCGCGCACAACAACACAGCACCGAGCCGGGACGCCCGGCCACCGGTCACGGAGACAACGCATGGACCATGCCGCAGCGGCCTCGCCGATCTACCTCTTCGAGAAATTCGAGGCGGGCATCATCGAGCTCAATGCCCGCCGGGAGGTGGTGGCCATGAACGACTTCGCCCGCCGCGTGCTGCCGGTCGATCGCATGCAGCCCTTCGAGCGCTACGTGCTGGACTTCCACCCCGAGAGGTCGCGCCCCAAGGTGCAGTTCCTGCTCGACCAGGCCAGTGCCTGCCCGGTGGCGGGCAACGTGCCGATGACCATGATCATCAACATCCCGGAACAGGTGTTGCTCATCAAGGTCAGCCGCACGACCGACCAGGCCGGAGCGCTTGCGGGCTACGTGCTGGTGTTCTACGACGTGACGCAGGTGGTGAGCCAGGAACACATGCCCACCAGCGACGTGCGGCGCCTGCACAAGCTGCCCACCACGTCGCAGAACCAGGTGGTGTTCGTGGACACCGAGGACGTGCTGTGCATCGAGTCGCAGGGTCACTACTGCCGGGTCCGGACCTCACGGGGCTGGCACTTCTGCAACCTCAGCATCAGCGACCTGCAGGCCCGGCTGGACCCGGAGCATTTCCTGCGGGTCCACCGCTGCTTCATCGTGCACCTGGCTGCGGTCGAGGCCCTGGAGCGCGAGGGCAGCCGCACGCAGCTGTCGCTGCGCGGCCAGAACGAGCTGCGGGTGCCGGTCTCGCGCGGGGAGGTGGCCTCGGTGCGGACGGCCCTGGGCCTGAGCACCCGCCACGGCTGAGGCCCCGGCGGGGGGCCCCCGGGGAATCTCTTGGGACCTGCCTTGGACCTGCTGCGAAACCGCTTCAGACCCGCTTCAGACCCGCCCCCGGACTTTCCCTGATTGCCAAGCGACCGTCTGGCGCGATGCGCAGTTCGTGCAGTGCAGGCGACAGTTCGTGCAGCAAAAGCACGCTTGTGTCGTCATCTCGCGCAAAAACCCCGCCCTCCAGTCGGAACCAGCCGGTTCATAAACTGACCTGCTCGTTCATAACCACAGGAGACACGCATGATTCCACCGCGGTTTGAGTACCACGCGCCCCGTTCCGTGGGCGAAGCCGTGGCGCTGCTGGGCCAGCTCGGTTCGGACGCCAAGCTCTTGGCCGGGGGCCACAGCCTGCTGCCCATGATGAAGCTGCGCTTTGCCCAGCCGGCGCACCTGATCGACATCAACCGCATCCCGGAGCTGCGCGGCATCCGCAAGGACGGCAACAACGTGGTGATCGGGGCCATGACCACCGAGAACGAGCTGATCCGCTCCGAACTGCTGCAGGCGCACGTGCCCCTGCTGCCGGAGGCGGCCAAGCTGATCGCCGACCCCCAGGTGCGCAACCGCGGCACCATCGGCGGCGACATCGCCCACGGCGACCCGGGCAACGACCACCCGGCGCTGTCGATCGCGCTGAACGCCTCTTTCGTGCTGGAAGGCCCCCGGGGCCGCCGCACCGTGGCCGCCGATGGCTTCTTCCTGGGCACCTACATGACGCTGCTCGAGGAAAACGAGGTGATGTGCGAAATCCACGTGCCCGCCTTTGCGCAGGGCACGGGCTGGGCCTACGAGAAGCTCAAGCGCAAGACCGGCGACTGGGCCACGGCCGGCTGCGCCGTGGTGATGCGCAAAAGCGGCAACACCGTCTCGGAGGTGCGCATTGCGCTCACCAACGTGGCGCCCACGGCGCTGCGCGCCGAGGCGGCCGAGCAGGCCGTCCTGGGCAAGGAGCTGAGCGTGGCCACGCTGCAGGCCGCCGCCGATGCGGCCACCGCCATCTGCGACCCGGCCGAGGACCTGCGCGGCGACGTCGAATACAAGACCGCCATGGCCGGCCAGATGGTCAAGCGCGCCCTCACCCGCGCCTTCGCCCGCTGCCAGTGAAACCGAGAACCTCAGGAGACAAGAAATGGCCAAGAAACTGATTTCCGTCACCGTCAACGGCCGCGTGCAGGAGAAGGCGGTCGAGCCGCGCACGCTGCTGGTCCACTTCCTGCGCGAAGAGCTGCACCTGACCGGCGCGCACATCGGCTGCGAGACCAGCCACTGCGGCGCCTGCACGGTCGATGTGGACGGCGAGTCCGTCAAGGGCTGCACGCACCTGGCAGTGCAGTGCGACGGCTCCCAGGTGCTGACCGTCGAGGGCCTGGCCCAGGGCGGTGTGCTGCACGCGGTGCAGGAGGGCTTCTACAAGGAGCATGGCCTGCAGTGCGGCTTCTGCACGCCCGGCATGCTGATGCGCGCCTACCGCTTCCTGCAGGAGAACCCCAACCCCAGCG
>CAYVGD010000301.1:0-3481 GCA_964450095.1 uncultured Polaromonas sp. | reverse complement strand
GCACGCTCGAGGCCCTGACCTCCGGCCAGGCCGACCTGGCCCTGGGCGTGGTGCTGGAGTCGCTGCCGCCGGGCTTTCACGGGCAGCTGCTGGGCTCGGTGGGGTTCGTGTTCGCCGTGGCTCCGCAGCATCCCCTGGCCCAGGCCAGCGAGCCGCTGTCCGATGCCCTGCTGCGGCAGCACCGTGCCGTGGCGGTGGCCGACTCGGTACAGCGCGGCAGCGCCATGACCATCGGCCTGATGGACGGACAGGACGTGCTGACCGTGCCCAGCATGATGGCCAAGCTCGAGGCGCAGCTTCATGGCCTGGGCGCCGGCTTTCTGCCTTCATACCTCGCGCGGCCCCACCTCGACAGCGGCAAGCTGGTGGAGCGCCAAGTGCTGCGGCCCCGGCGTGTGGTGCGCATCAGCTACGCGTGGCGCGACGAACACGACAGCGCCCCCGGCCGTGCGCTGCAGTGGTGGCTGCGGCGCCTGGCGCGCCCCGCCACGCGCCGCGCGCTGCTGGAGCGGCCGCAAACGCTCTGACCCGCGAGCGCAGGCCCCCGGGCCGCACCGCATGGCAGAGCCTGGGCGCTGCGTGTAGAGTGGGTGCATGAGCAAGAAGCGCACTTCCCCCTCCCCGCAACGTTCCAGGGTCGCCGTGATCGGCGCCGGCATGGCCGGCATCGCCTGCGCCCGCACGCTGATGCAGGCCGGCCTCGACGTCCAGGTGTTCGAAAAAAGCCGGGGTGCCGGCGGCCGCATGTCGACCCGCCGCACCGAGTTCGGCAGCTTCGACCACGGCACGCAGTACTTCACCGTGCGCGATGCACGCTTTCAAAAGGCGCTGGACATCGCCCCCGGCTGCGCAGCGCCATGGCGCGCCAGCACCGTGCACGTGATGGACGCCACCGGCCGCGTCGTGGCCGCGAGCCGCCCCCGCGCCGATGTGCACTGGGTCGCCACGCCCGGCATGAACGCCCTGGTCAAGCACTGGGCCGAGCCCACCCGGCTGCACACCGAGGCCCTGGTCACAGGCATCGAGCGCGACCGTCTCGACGGCGCACGCTGGCAGCTGCAGGTGCAGCTGCCCGACGGCGCGAGCCAGGTGCATGCCGGCTTTGACGCCGTGCTGCTCGCCCTGCCCTCGGTGCAGGCACACACGCTTCTGGCCTCCTCCGGCCTGCTGCCCGAGACGCAGCAGCGGCTGGCCCAGGTGGAAGTCGCCCCCTGCTGGACGCTGATGCTGGCCTTCCCGCAGGCCGTGCAGGGCAGCGGCTTCGGCCCGCAGTGGCAAGCCGCGCACGGCCAGCACCACCGCATTTCCTGGCTGGCGCGGGAGTCGTCCAAGCCCGAGCGCGAGCCGATCGAGCGCTGGACCGTGCAGGCCAGCCCCGCCTGGTCGCAGCGGCACCTGGAAGACGACGCCGAGCGTGTGAAGGCCAAGCTGCTGCGCGCCTTCACCGAGATCACCGGCATCCGCGCCCAGACGCCGCACGCGCAGGTGCACCGCTGGCGCTACGCGCAGACGCTCAAGCCCCTGGGCCAGAGCCATGTCTGGGACGCATCGCAGCGCATCGGCCTCTGCGGAGACTGGTGCCTGGGGCGGCGCGTGGAAGACGCCTTCGTCTCCGGCCTGGAACTGGCGCTGGGGGCCTTGCCTGCCCTGCGCTGAGCCGCTCCGGCGTCTTTCCGCGTGACCACCCCCAGCGGCTACGTCGGCCGCTTTGCACCCTCACCCACGGGCCTGCTGCATGCCGGCTCGCTGCTGGCCGCGCTGGCCAGCTGGCTCGATGCCCGCGCCCACGGCGGCCGTTGGCTCGTGCGCATCGAAGACGTCGACACGCCGCGCTGCATGGCCGGAACCGACCGGCTCATCCTGGCGCAGCTGGCGGCCTGCGGCTTGCACAGCGACGGGCCCGTGATCTGGCAAAGCCAGCGCGGCCACCTCTACCAGGCCGCGCTCGATGTTCTCAAGGCCCAGGGCCGCGCCTACCCTTGCGCGTGCTCGCGCAAGGACATCGAGGCGACCCTCCTCGCGCAGGGCCTGCCACGAGAGCGCCACCACGCCGCACCCTATCCCGGCACCTGCCGGCCAGAGCACGGCGGCTTGCGCGGCCGCAGCGGGCGTGCGTGGCGCTTTCATGTGGGCAACGACAACGCCGCCCAGGTGCACTGGCAGGACCGGCGCCTCGGCCCACAGCAGCAGGACGTCGCGCAAGCAGTGGGCGACTTCGTGCTGCACCGCGCCGACGGCCTGTGGGCCTACCAGTTGGCCGTGGTGGTGGACGATGCCGCTCAGGGCGTCACGCACGTGGTGCGCGGCCAGGACCTGGCAGACAACACCGCACGGCAAGTGCGGCTGCAACGCGCCCTGGGCCTGCCCGCGCCTGCGTACCTGCACACGCCCCTGGTGCTGGGCGCCCACGGCGAAAAGCTCAGCAAGCAAAACGGCGCGCCGCCCCTGGCGCTGGAGCAGCCGCTGGAGCCGCTTCAGCAGGCAGCCCAGGCCCTGGGCCTGCCAGCCGCCGCGCCAGGCGCCAGCCTGGCCGATGCCCTGGCGGCCTGGGTCAAGGCTTGGGCCATGGCCTGGGTCAAGGCCTGAGCAGAGACCCGGGGCATGGCGCAAGCAGGGGCCTGAACAGAGGTCTGGACAGAGACATGGACAGAGGCCCCGGCAGTGGGCCTGCTGCCGGGCACCTGGACCTGCCGCAAGTCAACCGCCCCGCATGACCGGCCCGCATGACCGCTCTCGCATGACCGTCCCTGCCTGAACCTGCCCCGCCCGCGCTTGGGCAGTGCACTTTCCGGCCAGAAGCCTTCCGGCCCGCCGGCCGCAGCGCCCGCCAGGCACCCACCCGAAAAGGCGCGCCGCGATAATCCCTGGCTTTGCACCCGACCCCCGCATGAACCGCCCGCACGACCCCCACGAGGCCGCCGCCCCGGCACCGGCTGCGCCCCAGCACCGCCCCATCAAGACCTTCGTGCTGCGCGCCGGCCGCATGGGCCCGGGCCAGGCGCGGGCCTTCGACCTGTTCGGCGCGCAGTTTTTGCAGCCCTATGCGCCCCTGCGGCTGGATGCCGCAGCCGCCTTCGGCCGGACGGCGCCGCTGATCCTGGAAATCGGCTTCGGCATGGGCGATGCCACGGCCAAGATCGCGCACGCGCGGCCCGGCGACAACTTCCTGTGCTGCGAGGTGCATGCGCCGGGCGTGGGCTCGCTGCTCAAGCGCTGCGGCGAAGAAGGCCTGGAGAACATCCGCATCGTGCAGCACGACGCGGTCGAGGTGCTGGACCACATGCTGGGCGAAGACAGCCTGGACGGCGTGCACATCTTCTTTCCCGACCCCTGGCACAAGGCCCGGCACAACAAGCGCCGGCTGATCCAGTCGCCCTTTGTGGCCCGCCTCGTGCAGCACATCAAGCCCGGCGGCTACCTGCACCTGGCCACCGACTGGCAGCCCTACGCCGAGCAGATGCTGGAGGTGCTGTCGGCCGAG
>CAYVGD010000300.1:0-3499 GCA_964450095.1 uncultured Polaromonas sp. | reverse complement strand
TGACGCACTGTTTCCAGAGCGATGGGTTGTGGCGCCCTGCGCAGCGAAATCAAGGAGGAGACGCGGCGCAGCCGCGTCGGGGGACATTCGCGAAGCAGGGCGCCACAGCCCATCGCGAACGCACCCAACCCGCATCAAACCAGCGCCCATCCAGCGCCAAAGCACAGCCACTCAGCCCGTGCCGTCCTCGGGGGCAGGCGGCAGGCGCAGGGCCAGCACCTTGTCGATGCGCCGGCCGTCCAGGTCCACCACCTCGAAGCGCCAGCCGGCGCATTCGACCTGCTCGCCGGTGCGAAGCAGCCGGCCGCTGGCGGTCTGCAGCAGGCCGGCCAGGGTGTTGTAGAGGCCCTTGTCCTCGCCGGGCAGGCTGCGGATGTCCAGCCGCACCTTGAGCTCGGAGGCAGGCATCACGCCGTCGATCAGCCAGCTGCCGTCGGGCCGCTGAACCGCCCAGGCGTCGACCTGCATCTGCGGCTGCAGCTCGCCGGTGATGGCCTCGAGCACGTCCAGCGGCGTGAGCAGCCCCTGGACAACGCCGTATTCATCGACCACCAGCGCCATGCGCGTGGAACGGGTGCGGAACTGCTCCAGGAGTTCCATGCCGCTCAAGGTCTCTGGCACGAAGAGCGCGGGCACGGTGTGCGCATCGATGCGGGCGCTGCCCTCTGAGGGCGGCTGCTGCGCGACCTGCATCAGCGTGGCGGTCTTGACCAGGCCCACCACGTCGTCGAGGCCGCCGCGGCACACCGGGTACCAGGAGTGGCCGCCGGCCGAGGCCCGGGCCAGCGCCTGGGCCGGCGTATCGGCGGCGTCCAGCCATTCGATCTCCGAGCGCGGCCGCATGATGGACGGCAGCAGCCGGTCGTCGAGTTCGAACACGTTGCGCACCATCTGGTGCTCCTGCTCCTCGATCAGGCCGGCGCTCACGCCCTCCTCCAGGCTGGCGGCGATCTCCTCCTCGGTGACGGCGCGGCTGGCGCCGTTGTCCACACGCAGCAGGCGCAGCACCGCCTGCGTGCTCACCGAAAGAAGCCGCACGAATGGGCGCGTGGCCGAGGCCACCCACTGCATGGGCCGGGCCACGAAACGGGCCACCGGCTCGGGATAAAGCTGTCCGATGCGCTTGGGCACCAGTTCGCCGAAGACGATGGTCACGAAGGTGATGGCCAGCACCACCAGCGCGGTGGCGGTGAATTCGGCCCCGCCCAGGGGCATGCCCAGCTGCGACAGCCAGGTGGCCAGGCCCGCGCTGAAGGCGGCCTCACCGATGATGCCGTTGAGCATGCCGATGGAGGTGATGCCCACCTGCACCGAAGACAGGAACTGCGTGGGGTTGTCCATCAGTTCCAGGGCGGCCTGGGCGCCCTTGTCGCCGGCCTCTGCATCTGCCGCAAGCCGCGCCTTGCGGCTGGCTGCCAGCGCCATCTCGGACATGGCGAAGGCGCCATTGAGCAGCGTGAGCAGAATGATCAGGAGCAGGTCCATGCAGGCTTGGGGAGAATCGGGGCCATGGCAATGTACTTCATCGGTGATCTGCAAGGCTGCCTGGCGCCCCTGCAGCGGCTGCTGCGGCAGGTGGACTTCTCACCCAGCCGGGACACGCTCTATCCCCTGGGCGATCTGGTCAACCGCGGGCCTGCGTCGCTGGGCGTGCTGCGTCTGCTGCGCTCCCTGGGCGATGCGGCCCGGCCGGTGCTGGGCAACCACGACCTGCACCTGCTGGCTGCAGCCAGGGGGCTGCGAAAGCTCCATGCCAACGACACGCTGGCGGCCATCCTGGCCTCGGCCGAACGCGAGGCCCTGCTGGACTGGGTGCGCCAGCAGCCGCTGGCACGCGAGGCCGGCGGCTGGCTGCTGGTGCACGCCGGCGTGCTGCCCACATGGAGCCGCGCGCAGGTGCTGGCCCTGGCCGGTGAAGTGCAGGCCGTGCTGCAGGGGCCCGAACTGCCGGACTTCCTCTCTCACATGTACGGCAACCAACCCGACCACTGGAGCGATACGCTGCAGGGCTGGGACAGGCTGCGCGTGATCGTCAATGCGCTCACCCGGCTGCGCTACTGCACCGAGGCCGGCGCGCTCGACATGCGCACCAGCAGCCCGCCGGAGGAAGCCCCGGCCGGTCTGGTGCCCTGGTTCGAGGTGCCGGGCCGGTGCACCGAGGGCGACTGGATTGCCTTCGGCCACTGGTCCACCCTGTCCAGCGGCAGGCCCGGCCGCACGCCGCAGGCCAGGCGCCGCACCCTGGGCCTGGACACCGGCTGCCTGTGGGGCGGGCAGCTCACGGCCGCGCGCCTGGGCAGCACACTGGGTGAATTCGAGCTGATCAGCGTGGAGGGCCTGGCCGGGGGACCCCGGCCCAGCGCCGACTGAGCGGGAACCGACGTGGCCTGAGCGGGAACCGACGAGGCCTGAGCGTGGCCTGAACGCCGCCCGAACGTGATCCGAGCCTGGCCTGTGCGCGGCTTGCAGCCACCCCTGGCGCGCTCGATACACCCAAAGCACCGCATGCACCGGATGCACCGGATGCACCGCATGCGCCGGATGCACCGGGACCGCCGGCGCGGTCAGCGCGGCTTGAGCACCTCGCCGGTCTTGGCGTCAAAGCGCACGTTGCGCACCTGGCCGTTCTGGCCGGGGAAGTCCTCGAAGACCGCGCGCACCAGCCAGGGGGCGATCTGGGGCAAAGGCACCGAGCCGGCGGCCTCGTGGCGCGCGGTGGACTCGAACACCGTGCGCGCCTGCCCACCGGCGGGCGCTGGCTCAATGAGCCGCAGCCGCAGGCTGCTCACCTGCACGGCCACCACCGTCTGCTGGTGGCCCACCAGACGCGGGCCGAACGGGTCGGGGCCCCAGTACCCCGGGTAGATGCGACCCGCGGCATCGCGAAAACCGGGGCGGTAGGTTGGAAAATCCTGGTACACCGGCCGCAGGAAGGGGCGGTTTTCCTGCTGCGTGGTCAGCTGCATGTCCACCTGCAGCCGCGCGGCCTGGCCGGGTGCTGCACGGCGCAGGCCCAGGCGCTGCAGTTCGGCCTCCACCTGGGCCTCGTAGCTCAGCTGCTCCAGCTCGCGCGCGGGATCGACGGCACGCATGAAGGAAAAGGTGCTCTGGGCCAGTTCGGGCCCCCAGGCGTTGAAGCGGGTGACCTGTGTGCTCAGCGGCGTGGCGCAGCCGGCCAGCGCCAGCACCGCCAGGGCCGTGGCCAGCCAGCGCCACACCCCCGGCCAGCCTCTGTGAAGCCCTGTGGCCTGCCGCTGCATCCGTGCCGTGCGCATCTGAAGTCTCCCTGGATACCGTCGTTGAGGAACCTGCCGCGGCCTCGCCGCCTGGCTTGCTGTCCGGCCTGATTTTGCACACCCGCCGGCGGTCCTCGGACTGGCGACCGACTTGTCCGTGCGGACCGCGACCGGCGCCGGCTCGACCTTGGAATGCGGCGTGGGACAATAGGTTCCATGACTGCCTCCTTTTCCAAGCTCCAGCTCCATCCCGCGCTGGCCCA
>CAYVGD010000299.1:0-3505 GCA_964450095.1 uncultured Polaromonas sp. | reverse complement strand
CTCTGGCCCTTGTCGGCGGCACCGCTCTTGGCGTCCTCGGGGGGCGTGGAGATCAGCTCCTGCGTGCCCGTGGCCGATGAGTAGCCGTTCTTGAAGATCAGCAGCACCGCGTCGTCGCCGTTGAACAGCGCCGACTGCACGCCCGTGAGCAGGCCGTTGTGCCAGAAGCCTCCGTCGCCCATGATGGCCAGGGTGCGGCGCTGCATCATGGGCGAGACACCGGCGCGGCTGGCCAGGCTCATGCCGTAGCCCAGGATCGAATGCCCGGTGTGGAAGGGCTCGAAGGTGCCCAGGGCGTGGCAACCGATGTCGGCGGCCACGTGCACCTCGCCCACCTCCTGCTGCGCCAGCTTCAGGGCCGAAAACACAGGCCGCTCGGGGCAGCCCACGCAGAAACCGGGCGGGCGGGCCGGCAGCGGCATGCCCAGCTCGGTGCCCACGGCGCTGCGGCGCTGGCGGTTGCCCTCGAGCCACTGGGCGGCAGAGTCGGGCAGCAGGCCGGGGCGGTGGCTGGCCACGAACTGCTGCAGGCCCCCGGAGAGCACCTCGACGCTGTACTCGCCGCCCTGGGGCAGCAGGTCCTTGCCGTGCAGGCGGGTCTGGATGTCACTGCGGCGCAGCAGCGTGGCGATCTCCTGCTCGATGTATTCGGGCTGACCCTCCTCGACCACCAGCACGGCCTGGCGGCCGGCGCAGAACTCAGCCACCTGCTCGGGCACCAGGGGGTAGGTGACGTTGAGCACCAGCAGCGGGATGTCGCTCTGGCCGAAGGCATCGGCCAGGCCCAGCTGCTGAAGGCTGCGGATCAGCGCGTTGTAGAGCCCGCCCTGCACGATGATGCCCAGCTCCGCGTGGCGGCCCGGCATGAGTTCATTGAGCGCGTTTTCCAGGATGTAGCGGCGCGCCGCTGGAATGCGCTTTTCGTACTTGAGCTTTTCCTGCGGAAAGGTCACCGGCGGATGGGCCAGGCGCATGTAGTCAAAGCGCGCCGGGTCGGCCATGAGCTGGCGCGTGGAGATGGCCGGTGACCGGTTCTCCTTGGTCTCGAAGCTGCCCCGCACGTGGCAGGCGCGGATGCGCAGCTCCAGGATGGCGGGCATGTTGGAGGCCTCCGAGAGGCGAAAGCCGTGCTCGACCATGTTGACCATGGTGGGCAAGTCGGGGCGCGGGTCCAGCAGGCACATGCTCGACTTGAGCGCGAAGGCATGGGTGCGCTCCTGGATCACGGACGCGCCCTCGCCATAGTCCTCGCCCACCACGATGAGTGCCCCGCCGGTGACACCGGGCGAGGCCAGGTTGGACAGCGCATCGGAGGCCACGTTGGTGCCCACGATGGACTTCCATGTGACCGCACCGCGCAGCGGGTAGTGGATGGACGCGCCCAGCATGGCGGCGGCCGAGGCCTCGTTGGAGCAGGCCTCCACGTGCACGCCCAGCTCGTCCAGGTACGGTCTGGCCTGCACCATGACGTCCAGGAGGTGCGACACCGGCGCGCCCTGGTAGCCGCCGACGTAGGCCACGCCCGACTGCAGCAGGGCCTTGGTGATCGCGAGGATGCCCTCGCCATGGAAGACCTCTCCGGCGCCCAGGCGCAGGGACTCGATCTCGCGGCTGAATGAAACTTCCAAGGTGAACCTCTCCGGTTGAGCGCGCAGTGTCGTCCGCCGGGTCTCATCCATCAATAAAATAATTCGACTAATTGAGATAAGCCCGATGCATATCAACGACCTGGACCTCAACCTGCTGCGCCTGTTCGATGCGGTTCACCGCGCCGGCAGCGTCAGCCGGGCCGCCGAGCTCCTGGGGCTGACCCAGCCGGCGGCCAGCCAGGGGCTGACGCGGCTGCGCAACCTGCTGCACGACCCGCTTTTCACGCGTGCGCCCGGGGGCGTCAAGCCCACCCCGCGTGCGCAGCGTCTGGCCGAGCCGGTGCGGCAGGCCCTGGCCACACTGCAGGGCGCGCTGGGCGAGGCCGACGCCTTTGAGCCGCGTCTGTCGCGGCGCACCTTCGAGCTGCACATGAGCGACATCGGCGAAAGCCGCTTCATGCCGCCGCTGATGGCGGCCCTGCGGGAACAAGCGCCCGGCGTGAAGGTGGAGTCGCGCCCCTGGCCGCGCGAGGCACTGGGCGGGGCCCTGGACAGTGGCCGGGTGGACTTTGCCTTCGGTTTCTTGCCCATGCTGCGCGACACGCGCAGCATCCGCCTGCTGGGAGACCGCTACATCCTGCTGCTGCGGCGGGGCCATGCCTTTTTGAAGCGAAAGCGCAGCGGGGCCGAGCTGCTCAAGGCCCTGCAGGCGCTGGAATTCGCGGGGGTGCGCACGCACGCGGACACGCGCCGCATCCTGCAGCTGCTCAAGCTGGAAGACCGGCTGCAGCTGGTGACCGAGCACTTCCTGGTGCTGCCTTCCATCGTGCGCGACACTGACCTGGCGGCCATCGTGCCGCGCAACATCGCCCGCGGCTTCGGCGAGGGCTTTGCCATCGTGGAGCCGGACTTTCCCTTGCGCGACTTCACCGTGTCACTGCACTGGAGCCGGCGCTACGAGGCCGACCCCGGCCACCGCTGGATGCGCCAGCTGGTGGCCGGCCTGGACCTGCGGGACTGAACGGGGGCTAGGCCGGGCGCACGTCCAGGCTGCCGGCGCCCAGGGCCCGCAGCACGTTCTCGGCCGTGGCCGGCGCGACCAGGTCCACCAGCTCGCCGGCCGGCCGGGCGCTGCCGACCGCGTCGCGCAGGGCCTCGTACACGCTGATGGCCAGCATGAAGGGGGGCTCGCCCACGGCCTTGGAGCCGTGCACGTTGTCCTCGCGGTTGGGCTCGGGCCAGAAGTCCACCTTGAAATGCGCGGGCAGATCGCCCGTGGCCGGTATCTTGTAGGTGCTGGGTGCGTGCGTGGCCAGCTTGCCCGCGTCGTTCCAGACCAGCTGCTCCGTGGTGAGCCAGCCCATGCCCTGGACAAAGCCGCCCTCGACCTGCCCGCGGTCGATCGCCGGGTTGATGCTGTGGCCCACGTCGTGCAGGATGTCGACCTTCAGCACCCGGCTCTCGCCGGTGAGCGTGTCGATGGCCACCTCGGTGCAGGCCGCGCCGTAGGCGAAGTAGTAGAACGGCCGGCCGGTGAGCGTGGCCTTGTCGTAGTGGATCTTGGGCGTGCGGTAGAAGCCGTCGCTCCAGAGCTGGATGCGGTTGGCGTAAGCCTGGCGCACCACCTCGGTGAAGCTGCGCGACTGCGTGGGCGAATGCACCTGCCCGCCCGAGAAGGTGATGGCCCCGGCGCCACAGCCGTCCAGGCCGGCCACGAACTGCGCCAGGTTGCTGCGCACCTGCGCGGCCGCGTACTGAGCGGCGCGGGCATTGAGGTCGGTGCCGGCCGATGCCGCAGTCGCCGATGCGTTGGGCACCTTGCTGGTGTCGCTGGCGGTCACGCGCACCTGGGCGAAGGGCACGCCCAGCTCGTCGGCCACGATCTGCGCCACCTTGGTGTGCAGGCCCTGGCCCAT
>CAYVGD010000298.1:0-3524 GCA_964450095.1 uncultured Polaromonas sp. | reverse complement strand
GTGTCCAGCAACCTCTCGCCCAAGACCCTCTGGCAAGCAACCATCTAACCCAACCGCAACCGCAGAAAGCACAAGCATGAAAGCACAAGGACTGGCCCGCCTGGGCCGTGATGTTGAGATTCGCTACACCAGCTCAGGCGAGCCCGTGGCCACCGTGGCCCTGGCCTTCACCTACGGCCGCAAGGGCGACGACGGCAAGCGCCCGACCCAGTGGGTGGACGCGGCCCTGTGGGGCAAGCGCGCCGAGTCCCTGGCCCCGTTCCTGGCCAAGGGCACCCAGGTCGTCGCCTACCTGGACGACGTGCATGTGCAGACGTTCACCAAACAGGACGGCACGCAGGCGCACAAGCTGGCCGCGCGCGTGGCCGACCTCGAGCTGGTGGCCGGCCAAGCCGAGCGCGGCAGCGCGCCAGCTCCAGCACCTCGAGCTGCAGCGCCGCGGCCAGCTCCCGCCCCCGCGGGCGGCAGCGGCTTCGATGACATGGCAGACGACATCCCTTTCTGACGAATTCGGGCCGAAAGCGGATGCTGCGGATACGTCCCATGGGCACCGAGCCCCAGTGCAGCGAGTAGGCCCACCCCAACAACACCCAGGAGTACCCACCCATGATCTCATCACTGGCCTTGATGTCGATCCACAAGAGCCCGGCCATTCCCCTGGCCGAGGTGTGCGACAAATACTTCAGCCTGTCCTACGAGGAAGCGCTCAAGAAGGCCGCGCGCAACGAGCTGCCCGTGCCCACCTTCCGCCTGGCCAACAGCCGCAAAGCCCCGCTGATGGTCAGCGCCGAGGCGCTGGGCGCGTGGATCGACAAGGCCGAGCAGGATGCACGCGCGCTGTGGGAGCGCAGCCAGGTGTGATGCACCGGCTGGACCGATTGGCCTGCAGTGATGCACCGGCCAGTGCATCAAGCCCCGCGAGTCGGGGCTTTTTTCTTTATTTCATGCGGGTTTGCGAGGACTGTCCTTCCAGTCCATCATGGGCGCAACGGACAGGCGGGCGTACGCAGGCGGCACGCGGGCCAGGGCGGGCTGCGCCAAGGCGCTGGAAGGCGGGAGGGGGTCGGTCATGGCGGGCTGGCAACGCGGGCGCGAAGGCCGCCATTGTCGCAGTCCGGCCGCTGGAGGCGGCTGCCCCCGGGCACTGCCGCCTGGTGCCGGGCCGCGCAAAAGCCCGTGGCGCCGGCTAATCGAGGGGGTTGTTGCCGATGATGCCCCGCACCGCCTTCAGCCGCAGTTGCACGCGCTCGAGCTCATCGACGAGGTGGTGGATGCGCGGCTTGTCGCGCTGGGGCTGCGCCATCAGCGCCTCGAGCTCGGCCCGCAGCACGGCGTACTGGCTGCGCAGCGCCTGGGCGTCGATTTCTGCGGCAGCGGCCATGGGCGGCTCAGTCGAAGCGCGGATGCGGCTGGCCGCTCTTTTTGGAGCCGCTGGGCTTTTGCGAGCGCTCGCGCGGGCCGGCGGGGCTTTTCTGATCGCCGGGAAGCAGGTGCAGGCGGTTCATGGGGACAAATCCTTTCGGTCGGGCCAAGGCCATCGGTGCTGTTGTTCTTGAGCCTGAATGATCCGGGCTCAGGCGTGGGCGCTCCATCGGCGCTGAGCGACTGGCACTGTCAGCCCTGTCCCACAGCCGAGTTGTTGCCGCCGTGGCGACAGCGGCCTACAGCGCCTGCCCGCGCGCCGCCGACAGGCGGCGGGGGCGGCGTGCGGGAGAGTGCACCCCCGCAGTGGCCCAGGAAGGAGCACCGCCATGAAGCCGTTTGCAATGAGCCGCCAGATGCTCTCGCTGGGTGGCGCCTTCTACCCCACGGGCTGGGTGGTGGCCATGCTGCCGAGCGAGGACGATGTGCACCAGGCGGCCGAGGCGCTGGAGCGCCAGGCCGCCCGCCCCGACCAGGTGCTGCACCTGCCGCCCGAGGTGGTGCTGCGCGATCTGGGCGGCGCGGTCGGCGAATCAGAAGTGCCGCTGCCTTCGGTCGGGACCGAGGGCGAGAGCGTGCGCAAGTACGTGGCGCTGGCACGCCAGGGACACCACGGCCTGATGGTGCAGGCCCCGAGCGACGCGGACACCGAGCGGGTGATGCAGGTGCTGCGCGGGCTGCCGCTGGCCTATGCGCAGAAATACCACCGGCTCATGATCGAGGACCTGCACGAATGAAAAAACCGCCTGCGGGCAGGCGGTTTGTCGGGTGAGCGTCCCGGCGGGCGTTCAGCCCATGTGCAGGCCGCCGTTGACCGAGAAATCGGCGCCGGTAGCGTAGCCGCCCTCTTCGCTGGCGATCCAGGACACCATGGCGGCGATCTCGCTGGGCTCGCCCAGGCGCTTGACCGGCACCGTGGCCACGATCTTCTCCAGCACGTCGGGCCGGATGGCCTTGACCATGTCGGTGCCGATGTAGCCGGGGCTCACCGTGTTGACGGTCACACCCTTGTTGGCCATCTCCTGCGCCAGCGCCATGGTGAAGCCGTGCATGCCGGCCTTGGCGGCCGAGTAGTTGGTCTGGCCGGCCTGGCCCTTTTCGCCGTTGACCGAGGAGATCTGGATGATGCGGCCCCAGCCGCGCTCGACCATGTCGGGCACGACCTGCTTGGTCACGTTGAACATGGAGTTGAGGTTGGTGTCGATCACGGCGTCCCAGTCGTCGCGCGTCATCTTCAGGAACATGCGGTCGCGGGTGATGCCGGCGTTGTTGATCAGCACATCGATGGGGCCATGCTCGGCCTTGGCCTTGCTGAAGGCGTCCACCGTGGACTGCCAGTCGGCCACGTTGCCCACCGAGGCGTAGAACGTGTAGCCCAGGGCCTTTTGCTCATCGAGCCACTTGGTGAAGTCGCGCGTGGGCCCGCAGCCCGCGATGACCTTGAAGCCGTCCTTGTGCAGGCGCTGGCAGATGGCGGTACCGATGCCTCCCATGCCACCGGTCACGTATGCGATTTTCTGCGTCATGTGTCTTCTCCTCGTTTTCTACTTGTGAAAGCGGGCCGGCGTCGACGAATCCACCGGCCCGCGGAACTTGGCCGCGAAGGCTCAGCGCTCGAGCGCCAGGGCCACGCCCATGCCGCCGCCGATGCACAGCCCCGCCAGGCCCTTCTTGGCGCCGCTGCGCTGCATCTCGTGCAGCAGCGTCACCAGGATGCGGCAGCCGGAGGCGCCGATCGGGTGGCCGATGGCGATCGCACCGCCATTGACGTTGACCCGCGCCGGATCGATGTCCAGCGCCTTGTTCACCGCGCAGGCCTGCGCGGCGAAGGCTTCATTGAGCTCGAACAGGTCCACGTCGCCGGCTTTCCAACCCGCACGGGCCAAGGCCTTCTGCGAGGCCGGCACGGGCCCCAGGCCCATGGTGGCCGGATCCAGACCGGCGGTGGCGAACGAGGCAATGCGCGCCAGCGGCGTCAGGCCCAGGGCCGCGGCCTTGCGGGCGCTCATGACCACCACGGCGGCCGCACCGTCGTTGATGCCCGAGGCATTGCCCGCGGGCACGGTGCCGGCCTTGTCGAAGGCCGGGCGCAGGCCGGCCAG
>CAYVGD010000297.1:0-3541 GCA_964450095.1 uncultured Polaromonas sp. | reverse complement strand
GCGCACGTGGACTACATCCAGGTCGCGCGCGACACCATCAAGCGCATCGGCTACGACAACACCGAGTACGGCATCGACTACAAGGGCTGCGCCGTGATGGTCTGCTACGACAAGCAGTCCAACGACATCGCCCAGGGCGTGGACCACGCCTCCGATGACCACCTGAACATCGGCGCCGGCGACCAGGGCCTGATGTTCGGCTATGCCTGCGACGAGACGCCCGAGCTGATGCCCGCGCCGATCTACTACGCGCACCGCCTGGTCGAGCGCCAGGCGCAGCTGCGCAAGGACGGCCGCCTGCCCTTCCTGCGCCCGGACGCCAAGAGCCAGGTGACCATGCGCTACGTGGACGGCAAGCCGCACAGCATCGACACCGTGGTGCTGTCCACCCAGCACAGCCCCGACCAGTCCGAGACGGCCACCAAGATGAAGGCCAGCTTCACCGAGGCCGTGATCGAGGAGATCATCAAGCCGGTGCTGCCCAAGGAGTGGCTGCAGGACACCAAGTACCTGATCAACCCGACCGGCCGCTTCGTCATCGGCGGCCCGCAGGGCGACTGCGGCCTGACCGGCCGCAAGATCATCGTCGACACCTACGGCGGCGCCTGCCCGCACGGTGGCGGCGCGTTCTCGGGCAAGGATCCCTCCAAGGTGGACCGCTCGGCGGCCTACGCCGCCCGCTACGTGGCCAAGAACATCGTGGCCGCGGGCCTGGCCAAGCAGTGCCAGATCCAGGTGGCCTACGCCATCGGCGTGGCCCGCCCCATGAACGTGACGGTCTACACCGAAGGCACGGGCGTGATTCCCGACGAGCAGATCGCCGCGCTGGTGAACGCGCATTTCGACCTGCGTCCCAAAGGCATCATCCAGATGCTGGACCTGCTGCGCCCGATCTACCAGAAGACAGCGGCCTACGGCCACTTCGGCCGCGACGAGCCCGAGTTCAGCTGGGAGCGCACCGACAAGGCTGCCGCGCTGCGCGCGGCGGCCGGCCTGAAGTAAGCCGAACCGGCTTTCACTCCAAAGCCGCCCTCGGGCGGCTTTTTCGTGCCCGCGCACCAAGCGATGGTGGGGCGGTGCGGGCCTGGAGGCGCCTCTGCGGGGCCGAGGAGCGCAGCGGCGGGCGGATCAGGGCGGGCACATGTCTGAACCCTGCAGGGACGAGTTTGTGCCCGACCCCGCCCGGCGCGAGCACCGCAGAGAAGCCCGAAGGGCCCCCGCGGCGAAGCCGCAAGGCCCGCGCCACCCACCATCGCGTGCTTCCGACGCGAAGCGCCCACGAAAAAGCCGCCCGAAGGCGGCTTTGCAGGGACCGTCAGGAGCGGCTCACTGTGAATTCTGCAGCGCTGCGATGCGCTCCTCGATCGGCGGATGGGTGGAGAACCACTGGCCCACACTGCCCCCGATGCCCAGCGAAGCCACCGACTTGGGCAGTTCGCCCGGCACCATGCCGCCCAGGCGCGCCAGGGCGTTGATCATGGGCTGCTTGCGGCCCAGCAGTTGGGCGGCGCCCGCATCGGCGCGGAACTCGCGCTGGCGCGAGAACCAGGCCACGATGATGGCCGCCAAGAAGCCCAGCACGATGTCCATCACGATGGTGGTCACGTAGTAGCCGATGCCGGGGCCGGAGCTTTCCTGGTCGCCCTTGCGCAGGAAGCTGTCCACCGCATAGCCCACGATGCGGCTGATGAACACCACGAAGGTGTTCATCACACCCTGGATCAGCGTCATGGTCACCATGTCGCCATTGGCGATGTGCGCCACTTCATGGCCCAGCACCGCCTCGACCTCGTCGCGCGTCATGCCTTGCAGCAGGCCGGTGGAAACCGCCACCAGCGCGTTGTTCTTGAAGGCACCTGTGGCAAACGCGTTCGGCGCGCCCTCGAAGATGCCCACCTCCGGACGTCCGATGCCGGCCTTGTCGGCCAGGGCATGCACGGTGTTCAGGATCCAGGCCTCATCGGCATTGCGCGGCTGCTCGATCAGTTGCACGCCCGAGGACCACTTGGCGATCGGCTTGCTCATCAGGAGCGAAATGAATGCGCCGCCAAAACCCATGATGAGCGCAAAGCCCAGCAGTGCGGTGAGGTTCAGGCCGTTGGCCGTGAGGAAGCGGTTCACGCCCAGCAGGCTGGCCACCACGCCCAGCACCAACACGATGGCCAGGTTGGTTGCCACGAACAGCACGATTCTCTTCATAAGGTCTCCACTCCAAAACTGCGATTGCAGCACATCCGGCGCAGCGGGCCCCAGCGCCCGCCGCCATGCCCACAGATGGGGATGCCCCGGCCGAGATCAAGGCTGGGCCGGTGGCCGGAACACCCGGTCATCTGCATAGAAAGACGAGTCGGCATTCTCAGGCCACCAACCCGGAATGCCGAGGATGGGCAGCGGGGCGTAGGGTTTTTGGGCCAGGTGCGCGGCCGAGAGGTCTGCCGCCAGGCTTTCATCGAGTGTCCGTGCGTCCAGATCGGCCTGGGGCAGGTACACGTGCGCGGTGATCGGCTTGCGGGGGACGACCAGCTTTTCCAGCGCCGCGTGCCCAAAAACCCAGACGCGAGCCTGCGCCCACAGCGGCCGCAGGTCGACAAAGAGCCGCTGCCACTGCCGGGCCTGTAGGGCCTGGCGCAGCGGCGCCGGTGCCAGCACCAAGGCGGCGTTCTCGTCGAACAGGGTGAGCGCATCGCGCAGCGGCCCGCGCGTGGCCTGCACGCCGTGGGCCTCGATCTCGGCGGCCTGCAGTGCGTTGAGCCGGGCCTTGGCCTCGGGGAAGGCCAGCCAGGCCAGGCCATTGAAGAGGTCGTGCGCGTTGTCCCGGGTGGGCACCTGGCGCTGGCGGAAGATGAAGTCCTCGTACGCGTGGCCCGGCGGCAGGGCCGCCTGGGGCGCAAAGCGCACCGGCAACGGTTTCCCACCTGCGGCCTCCCGGGCCTGGGCCAGGCCATTGAGCACATCGGCCACGCTGCGGCCCGCCTTCAGCCCCTGTACCACCGCCGGGGCCTGGGCCTGCCAGGGCGCCAACCAGGGGCGATCCCAGTCGATGGCCTCGAACCAGGCCGACCCGCCCTGCGGGCCAGGGCTCACAGCATGCGCCAGGGCAGGGCCTCGCCCGAACGCAGCGGCTTGAGCTCGGCGCTGCCGAAGGGGTAGCTCTCGGGCGGGGTCCAACTGCTCTTTTCAAGCGTCACCGTGCCCGTGTTGCGCGGCAGGCCGTAGAAGTCGGCGCCGTTGAAGCTGGCAAAAGCCTCCAGCCGGTCCAGGGCGCCGGCGGCCTCAAAGGCCTCGGCGTACAGCTCCATTGCGGCGTGCGCCGTATAGCAGCCCGCGCAGCCGGTGGCGTGCTCCTTGAGGGTCGCCGGGTGGGGGGCGCTGTCGGTGCCCAGGAAAAACCGCGGGTGGCCCCCGGTGGCCGCCTGCACCAGGGCCTGGCGGTGGGTCTCGCGCTTCAAGACCGGCAGGCAGTAGTAGTGAGGCCGGATGCCGCCCGTGAAGATGGCGTTGCGGTTGTAGAGCAGGTGATGCGCGGTGATGGTGGCGCCCA
>CAYVGD010000296.1:0-3559 GCA_964450095.1 uncultured Polaromonas sp. | reverse complement strand
CGAGGTCGGGGTGTAAGACGCGCGGCTGGCGTTTGTGCCCACAGCGGCCAGGCTGGCGCTCAGGCCCTTGCCCAAATCCTTGGCCACGGTGACCGAGTAATCGGTGTACGAGAACGGGGCGTTGTTCTTGAAGGTCTGGCGCCCGACGTGCGGGGTCACGCTGAAACCGTTGCCCAAGTCAAAGGTGGCGTTCAGGTCGATGTAATTGCTGTTCTTGCTGTTGACGTTGCCGAAGGTGTCGGTCAGCGAGTGCGAATACTTGGCCGTGAACGCACCGAAGGTGAGCGCCACATAGGCCTCGGTGGTGTTGGGGTTGGTGAAAGCTGGAGCCAGGTTGCCCAGCTTGTTGCCCACGTAGTAGTAGCGCAGCAGGCCCACATCGTAGGTGACGGGGCCGGCCGCGGCCTTGTAGCCACCGTAGAGGTTGGTCTCGATGGAGCCGTCGGTGGCGCCCGAATCCTCAATCCACTTGATGGTCGACGCCCAGGCGCCCACGTACAGGCCGCTCCTGTGGGTGTAATCCAGGCCACCCTGCACCGCTGGTTCCAGGCGCGACTGAGAGATGCCGCGGAAACGGTAGTCGCTGACCACGCTGGCATTGAACGCCAGGGCGCTTTCCTGCGCCACGGCAGCGCCGGTGCAGAGGGACGATGCAGCCAGTGCCAGCAAAGCCAGGCGATGGGTTTTCTTGTGTGTCATGAGCATGCTCCTTGGTGCGAAGTGATGGACGAGCACACCTCAGCACGGACCATGCCAAGCGATGAGGCTGGCCGGTGCACCAGCCCGACCGGAAAATTGCCATTTCCGCACCGAATGAGGGGATTTTCGGTCGGCACGGCTGAGCCAGCCGCAGTGATATCGCACCAACAAGGTGCAAGGCCGCGCTGAGAGCGCTCCGCATGGGTTACCAGCGGCGGGGGTCGGTGAAGGTGGTGCGCTCCAGGCGCGCTTTCGCTGCACGATGCAAGCCAACGCGGCGCAACCCACCAGCGCGGTAGGGCAGCAACGGGGCAGGATGATGGCGTGATGACGAGGTGGCGCGATGGCTCGGCGTAACGCCGCGATGGCGCGACGGTTCACCGGCTCAGTTGCGTCGCAGCGCGCTGGCTCGGCATACCGCCGTAGCGCTCGTGCGCCCTGGTGCGAGCCGGTGCGGCCCAACGCCTGTTGGCAAGACGCGCCCCACCCCGGACGGTCCGTCCAGCGGGACGGACCGAGCCGCCTCGCCCCAGCCGCCTCAGTTGAGCGCCATGCTCAGCTTGCGGCGGTAGCTGGACACCATGGCCGCCTGTGGGTCTTCCTGCACCGCCGATGCGCCCACGAGCTCGATGCCGGCGGCCGTCTTGCCGGGCGTCGCCGCAGCGGCCTTGGGCGCGGGCGGGGTCAGCAGTTCCAGGATGGCCACCACGGTGCGGCGCGGCAGCTCATCGGCCCACTTCTTGTCGCGCATCACGATCTCCAGCAGCTCGTCCATGGCGCCCGTCCAGTCGCCCGAGGCCATGAGCACGCGGGCCTTGGCCAGCCGCGCATCGAAGTCGCGCTTGTTCTGGGCGATCAGCGCATCAAACTGCGCCAGCTCCCACTCGCCGCGCGGGTCGGTGGTGACGAACTTCAGCGCGTCCAGCCACTGGCGCAGCGCATCAAAGCGCAGCTGCAGCGGCACCTGCGACAGCGCGGGGGCGAGCGCAGCCTCGGCCTCTTCCAGCTGGCCGGTGCCGATCAGCAGCTTGACGTAGTCGAACCGCGCCTCGTCGTTGCCCGGGTTGGTGGCCAGCGCATCGGCCAGCTTGTCCATGGCGCTTTGCAGGTCGCCGCTGTCCATGAGTTCCTGGGTTTCCTCGGCGGTGGCCTGGGCCTGCAGCTCGTCTTCGCTGGGCAGGTGCTTGTCCAGGAACTGCTTGACGCGGCCTTCCGGCTGCGCGCCCGTGAAGCCGTCGACCGGGCGGCCACCGACGAGCAGCACGCAGGTGGGGATGCTGCGGATGCCGAAGGCCCCCGCCAGCTGCTGCTCTTCGTCGGAGTTGATCTTCACCAGCTTGAAGCGGCCGCCGTAGTCGGCCTCCACCTTTTCAAGAATGGGGCCCAGCGACTTGCAGGGGCCGCACCAGGGTGCCCAGAAGTCCACCAGCACGGGCACGGTCATGGAAGCGGCGATGACTTCCTGCTCAAAGTTCGCCATGGTGACGTCGATCATGGGCGTGGATGGTACATGGGAGGGCGCGGCTTAAAATCCGGGCCTTTCGCGGGGCCTTGCCACCCGCGCCAACCCGCGCGCCGCAGCCCGCCTGCCGGCCGCCATCCGGGCCCGTTCATGACCTCCAGCGCCTCTTCCTCCGCCTTGCAGATCGGTGTGGTCATGGGTTCCAGCAGCGACTGGGACACCATGCAACACGCGGTGCAGATCCTCGAGCAGTTCGGCATCGCGCACGAAGCGCGCGTGGTCTCGGCCCACCGCATGCCCGACGAGCTGTTCGCCTACGCTGAACGCGCGCAAGGCCGGGGCCTCAAGGCCATCATTGCCGGCGCCGGGGGCGCTGCACACCTGCCGGGCATGCTGGCGGCCAAGACCACGGTGCCGGTGCTGGGCGTGCCGGTGGCCAGCCGCCACCTGCAGGGCGTCGACTCGCTGCACAGCATCGTGCAGATGCCCAAGGGCATCCCTGTGGCCACGTTTGCCATCGGCAACGCAGGCGCGGCCAATGCGGCGCTCTTTGCCGTGGCCATGCTGGCCCTGCACGACGCGGCCCTGGACCAGCGCCTGAAGGCCTTCCGCGCCGAACAGACGCGCGCGGCCCAGGCCATGACCCTGCCGCCGCAATGAGCACGCCCACCGCATCGGGCCAGCCCCGGCACCCTGGCGCCCCCTCGGGGAACAGCAACGAACGCGCAGCGCCAAGCGCGGGCGCCGGCTTTGCGCCCATCCTCCCCGGCGCCACGCTCGGCGTGATGGGCGGCGGCCAGCTCGGTCGCATGTTCGTGCACGCCGCGCAGCGCCTGGGCTACTTCACCGCCGTGCTCGACCCCGACGCGGCCAGCCCCGCCGGACTCGTGAGCCACCACCACGTGCGCACCGCCTACACCGACGAGGCGGGCCTGCAGCGCCTGGCCGAGGTGAGCGCGGCCGTCACCACTGAATTCGAGAACGTGCCAGCGCAGGCGTTGGCGGCGCTGGCCGCCACGCGGCCCGTGGCCCCCGGGGCCGCCTGCGTGGCCATTGCGCAGGACCGCATCGAGGAGAAGGCGCACTTCTCGGCCTGCTCCGCCAGCTCCGGCGTGGGCTGTGCGCCGCATGCCGTCATCCAGACCGAGGCCGACCTGCAGGCCGCGCCCGACAGCCTGCTGCCCGGCATCCTCAAGACCGCACGCATGGGCTACGACGGCAAGGGCCAGGTGCGCGTGGCCACACGCAACGAGCTTGCTGCCGCCTGGGCGCAGCTCAAGCAGGTGCCCTGCGTGCTGGAAAAAATGCTGCCCCTGGTGGCCGAATGCTCGGTGCTGGTGGCACGCGGCTTCGACGGCCAGGTGGTGAGCTACGCGCCGCAGCGCAACGTGCACGTGA
>CAYVGD010000295.1:0-3569 GCA_964450095.1 uncultured Polaromonas sp. | reverse complement strand
CAGCGCGGCTACCGCGGCCTCGTCCACCCGCAGGCTCCCCAGGTGGTGCAGCGCGCGGGCGGCCAGCGCACGCAGTTCGTCCTCGGTGAGCGACTTGAGCACGTAGACCTGCGCCCGGGACAGCAGCGCTGAGTTCACCTCGAAGGAAGGGTTTTCGGTGGTGGCGCCGATGAGCACCACCAGGCCAGATTCCACGAACGGCAACAGGCCGTCCTGCTGGCTCTTGTTGAAGCGGTGGATTTCGTCGACGAACAGGATGGTGCGGGCACCGCGCGCCAGGTGCTGCTGCGCCTGCTCCATGGCGGCACGAATGTCCTTGACCCCCGAGAACACCGCAGACAGCGCGATGAATTCATGATCGAAGGCGCGGGCCGTGAGCCGCGCCAGCGTGGTTTTCCCCACGCCCGGGGGACCCCAGAGGATCATGGAATGCGGCTGGCCCGACTCGAAGGCCAGGCGCAGCGGCTTGCCCGGGCCCAGCAGGTGCGACTGACCGATCACCTCGTCCAGCGTGGCAGGGCGCAGGGCCTCGGCCAGCGGCGGGGGGGGCGCCGTCTCGAAAAGATCAGCCATGCGCTTGGCTCAGGGCCGGACCACGTCAGCACCCGCGGGCGGCGTGAACTGGAAGCTGCCCGCGGGCAGCGGCACGTTGGGCTGGAAGTCGCTGAAGCTCATCACGGAGCGCTGCCCGAAGCTGTCGAGGATGTCCAGGCTGACCAGTTCCACGCCCCTGGGGCCGCCGCGCAGGCCCACGCGAATGCTCTGCAGCTGCCCGCCCTGGCCCCTGGGCAGTGCCTGCACCCACTGCAGGCCGCCCGCTGGCGGCTCGGCGCTGAGCTGGAAGTCGGCCTGCAGCGAACGCAGGTCGGAGGCGGTGGCAATGACGGCCGCAGGCGTGCCTTGCAGCACCTGGGCGAGTTTGCGGGCGGTCACCTGGTTGAGGTCTACGTCGTGCAGCCACAGGGTCTGGCCGTCGGCCACCAGCACCTGCGCAAAAGGCTTGGCATAGACGAAGCGAAAGCGGTTGGGGCGGGCGAACTCGAAGCTGCCGCTGGAAAGCCTGGGCCTTTGTGCCTGGCCTTCGCGGGCCGGCGGGGTGACGGCCTGGGTGAACTGGGCGCGTCCGGTCTGCACGGACTTGAGGAATTCAGCCAGCAACTGAAGGCCATCGGGGCTGGCCGGGGCTTGCGCGCGAGTGGCGCCCGCCGCCAGGAGGAATGAGGCCAGGAGCAGGCGTCTAGAAAGCAGGTGCATGCCGTGCAGGAAGGTGGGGCCGGCGCGCATGGGTGGGCGCGCCTTACTCGGCGCGCGCCGGCACCAGGATCTCGCGCTGGCCCGCGCCGGACATGGCGCTGACCAGCCCCGCATTTTCCATGTCCTCCAGCAGGCGCGCGGCGCGGTTGTAACCGATCTTCAAATGCCGCTGCACCAGGGAAATGGACGCCTTGCGGTGCTTGAGCACCACCTCCACGGCCTGGTCGTACATGGGGTCCTTCTCGCCGCCGGCTTCGCCGGCAAAGTCGCCCGCGCCGCCTTCGCCGTCGACCACGCCGCCTTCGAGCACGCCCTCGATGTAGTTGGGTTCGCCCTGGGCCTTGAGGAAGGCCACCACGCGATGGACCTCGTCGTCGCTCACGAAAGCGCCGTGCACGCGGATCGGGAACCCGGTGCCGCTGGGCAGGTAGAGCATGTCGCCCATGCCCAGCAGGGCTTCGGCGCCCATCTGGTCGAGGATGGTGCGGCTGTCGATCTTGCTGGAGACCTGGAAGGACAGGCGCGTGGGAATGTTGGCCTTGATGAGGCCGGTGATCACGTCCACGCTGGGGCGCTGCGTGGCCAGGATCAGGTGGATGCCCGCGGCGCGCGCTTTTTGCGCCAGGCGGGCGATGAGCTCTTCGATCTTCTTGCCCACCACCATCATCAGGTCGGCGAGTTCGTCGATCACCACCACGATGAAGGGCAGCCGCTCGAGCGGCTCGGGCTCCTCGGGCGTGAGGCTGAAGGGGTTGTAGATGAACTCGCCACGTGCGCGGGCGTCGTCGATCTTGGTGTTGTAGCCAGCCAGGTTGCGAACGCCGAGCTTGCTCATGAGCTTGTAGCGGCGTTCCATCTCGGCAACGCACCAATTGAGGCCGTGCGCGGCCTGCTTCATGTCGGTGACCACGGGCGCGAGCAGGTGCGGGATGCCCTCGTAGACGCTCATCTCCAGCATCTTGGGGTCGATCAACAGCAGGCGCACGTCCTTGGCATCGGCCTTGTACAGCAGGCTCAGGATCATGGCGTTGATGCCCACCGACTTGCCCGAGCCGGTGGTGCCCGCCACCAGGCAGTGCGGCATCTTGGCCAGGTCCGCCACGACGGCGTTGCCACCGATGTCCTTGCCCAGGCCCATGGTCAGCAGGGAGCGGGCCTCGTTGTAGGTTTGCGAACCCAGGATTTCGGCCAGGCGGATCGACTGGCGCTTGGCGTTGGGAAGCTCCAACGCCATGAAGTTCTTGCCGGGGATGGTCTCGATCACGCGGATGGACACCAGGCTGAGCGAGCGCGCCAGATCCTTGGCGAGGTTGACCACCTGCGAGCCCTTCACGCCCGTGGCCGGCTCGATCTCGTAGCGGGTGATCACCGGACCGGGGGCGGCAGCGACCACACGCACGTCCACGCCGAAGTCCTTGAGCTTTTTCTCGATGAGGCGGGAGGTCATCTCCAGCGTCTCGGGCGAGACGCCCTCCTGCCGGGAGGGTGCGCTGTCAAGCAGGTCCACCTTCGGAAGGCTGGAGTCGGGCAATTCGTTGAACAGGGGCTTCTGGCGCTCTTTGACCACGCGCTCGCTCTGCGGGACCTCGATGGGCGGGGGCTCGATGAACACCGGGGTGGTGTGCTCCTCGATCTCGATGCGCTCCTCGGTCAGCACTTCCTCGCGCTCGCGCGCTGCCACGCGGCCGACCTCGAGGTCCTTCTCCATTTCGCGCTTCTCGCGCCGCGACTCGACCAGGCCGTCGATCCAGGCGCCCAGCTGCTGCGCGGTCTGACCCCAGGAAAAGCCGAACACCAGGGAGACGCTGAACACCCCCAGGGTGATCCAGACGAGGCCTGAGCCGGCAAAGCCCAGCCACTTCATGCTGGCAGGGCCCACCAGGAAGCCCAGCACGCCACCGGCATGGCCGGGCAGGCCAGGCTCGAACCGGTAAAGCCGCGTCCACTCCAGCGCGGCGCTGGCGGCCAGCAGCAAAACCAGTCCGCCCCAGATGACCAGGCGCTGCTTCAGCGCGGCGTCAGGCGTTGCCTCGCCGCGCAACCAGCGCCGCAAGGACCGCCCCCACAGCACAGCGGCCAGCAGCACCAGCCACCAGACACTGTGACCGAGCAGGAAGAGGCTGCCGTCGGCCAGCCAGGCGCCCAGGCGGCCACCCCAGTTGTGCACCGCCGCGGGCCCCAGGCCGGTGGTGGACCAGGCCGCATCCTGCGGAGAATGGCTCAGAAGCGAAAGAATCCAGAAACTGAGCGAGGCAGCGCCCAGCAGCAGGCCCAGTTCATGGGCAAAACGGTGAAGGCCCGTGGCCGGCTGTGGC
>CAYVGD010000294.1:0-3575 GCA_964450095.1 uncultured Polaromonas sp. | reverse complement strand
CACGGCCACCAGGTCTTTGGTGTGCGGGCTCACCACCAGGGTGGGCTGCAGGGTGCCGGCGGCAATTTCCTTGGCCAACACCTCGCGCAGCGGCTTGCCGGTAGGGCTGTCGTTCTTTTCGTCCAGCCGCAGGTAGCCGCCCTCGGGCTTGTTGGCGTACATGCTGGGCAGGATGGCCTTGGCTTCCTTACCGGTGATGATGGTCTGGCCGCGTTCCTCGGCCTGGGCCAGCTGGCGCTGGATGTGGGCCTCTTCCTTGGCGTGGAAGCAGGCGGGGTCGGTGCAGGTGTCCTTGCTCTCCACGTCGGAGAAAAGGTCGGGGTTGGCGCCGGTCCGCTTGCTGCAGCCCTTGCAGTCGGGCGTGCCGGCCAGCAGCGTGGCGTCTTTGATGGGAAACTTGGCCGTGTCCAGGCGGAGCATGTAGCGGGCCTGCAGGTAGTGGCTGGCTTCGCGGAAGCTCATGCCCTCCACATCGTCCAGCGCCTTGGCCTGCAGCTTGCCGTCGGGGATGCGGGCGATCAGCATGCCCACCGTGGGGTCAATGCGGCCCTCCAGCACGGCGGCGCGGCCGTCTTGGCCCAGGTCGAGCAGCTTGAGGCGGTTGTAGACGTAGCTGCGGCTCTTGCCGATCTTGATGCCCACCTGTTCGGCGTTCAGGCCGGTGTGCTTCATCAGATGGTCGTAGCCATCGGCCTCTTCCAGCGGGCTCAGGTCGTCGCGCTGCAGGTTCTCCACCATCTGGATTTCCAGTACCTGGTCGTCGGTCAGGTGGCGGATCATGGCTGGGATGGTGGGGACGTCGGCCATCTGGCTGGCGCGGTAACGGCGCTCGCCGCTGACGATCTCGTGGGTGGGCTTGGGGCCGGTGCGCGGCTTGAGGCTGCCCACTTCGAAGAAGGTGTCTTGCACGCGACTGCCGGGCAGCGGGCGCAGCAGGATGGGCTGATGCACGCCGCTAGCCTGGATGCTGGCGGCGAGCTCCACCAGCTTGTCGTGGTCGAAGTTCTTGCGCGGGTTGGTGAGGCTGCTGACGATCACGTTCAGCGGCACCTCGGCGAAGGTGGTGGTGATGGTGGTGGCTGCGGCTTCGTCCGTGGTGGACTCGGGCGCGGCGGTGTCGGTGAGCTGCATTACTTGGTCCTCCAGAGGCGGGCGGTGGTGGGGCTGGTTTTGCGAACGAGGTACTGGGGGTGGCCTTCGCCCTTTTTGTTGCGCTTCAAGGCCTCTGCCAGCAGTGGCACGTACCACTCGAACTTGAGCGGCACGCTGGTGTCGGCCTCGGTCAGCTTGTTGAAGATGCCGTCCCACTTGCAGCCGCCGTGAACACGGCTCAAGGGCACAGGCACGCCCTTTTCAGGCTTGAGGCTGTCGATGTCGGTTGGGTCCACGTACACCGGCGGGCGCGGCGGGCGGCGCTCTGATGCGTTTGCAATGCGCGCGGCGGCCAGTGCGGGGCCTGCGCTGTACACGTACTCGCCGTCGTCGCCCTTGACGCGCAGCAGGGCGCCGCTGTCAACTGCGGGCTTGAGCTGGGTGTGGACGCTGTTTGCCGTGGCGCTGAACTTCTCGGCCACGTCCACGCGGGTGAGCTGCTCTTCGGGGTTGGCGATGAAGAAAGTGATCACCTTGGCCGGCAGGCCGTGTGGCGCAAACTTGTTGATGGGGCCAGGTCGCTTGCTCATGGTGTGGTCTCCAGTGCGCGGGCCTCGGCGGTGGCCTGGCTGAGCCAGTGCTGCAGGCTGCTCACCTGCATGCCCAGGCGCGAGGCGATGTGAACTTCCAGCGTGGCGCCCCGGCTGGCCTGCCAGCCGTCCAACGTGGCCACGGCGGTGCAGCGCATCAGCGCGGCAATGTCAACGCGCATGTGTTCAGGCCAGGGTGCATGGGCGGGCAAGCCGTTTTCCACCGGGTTGAACACGTGCCAGCCGGCGGTGCGCAGTGCCTGGGCCGCCAGGTTGAAGGTGGGGTGGTTGAAGTCGGGCTGGTCGCTCATGGGGCCGCTCAGGTACAGGAGCGGCGGGCGCTGCGTCGCGGCACCGGTGGATGCGTAGTCCACTGGCCAGTCGCGCGGGGTCAGGCGCAGCATGTCGAGCGCCAAGCTCTGCGCGGGTGTGGCTGGGTGACCGATGGCGGGCTTGAAGTCGCTGTGGACCGCGACCGTGCCCTGGGGCGTGTCGCGCAGCGTCAGGCACACCGTGTGGGGTGTCTTCATGACGGTTCCTTTTCGAGGTGGGGGTGAACTTGGGTGGCGTTGCAGACCATCAACCGCACGCCCACGATGGGCGCGATGACGGTGACCTGCATGCCTTTGCTCATGCGCCGCGCCATGGCTTGCGCCTGGTCGTGCTGGTCGGCGGGGTAGGGCTGCTCCACGTGGATGGGCAGACGCGCTGGCGAATCGCTCTCGATGTCCATGCAGAGCACGGGCACCGTGTGGCCTTCGTGGTCGATCACCTTGGTGCGTACCTCGGGGGCGCGCAGCAGGCGGCCGCTGTACTGCGTGGCGATGTCGCCGAACAGGTCTGCGTCCATGGCGGTGGGCTCAGTTGCTGCTGGCCAGCAGTGCTGGTGCGCGCGGGTAGCTGGGCACGGTGGCGGGGTAGCACACGAGCTGGTTGTCAGCCGTCCAAACGTGTGTACTGCCGGGGCCGTGCTCTGCCTGGCACAGCGCAGAGGCTGCGCGGTCCATGCGCTCGAAGGCTGCGTCGGCCTGGGCGTTGGCCGCGTCCAGTTCTGCCATGGCGCGCAGGGTGTCGGTGTCGCTGGGGCCCTGGGCCAAGGCGTAGGCGGCCATCACCACGGTGGCGGCGGCCAGGGTGAGGGCTACTTCCAGCCGTGAGCGACCACGTTGCTGCGCAGGGGCTCCAGATCGGCGGGCGGCAGGTTGGTGAGGTGCAAGGCTCCGGCCCTCAGCGGTTGGTTGGGGTGCCAGTCGTCCACCACCTCGGCGCAGCCGTGCTGCTGCATCAAGGCCGATGCCTGCCGGGTTTTGCCCCAGCCCTGGGGCGCTGTCAGAATGATTGCCTGTTTGGACATGTTGGAGCCCGTTGATGGTTGATGCAAAAACACTGATGGAGCAGGCGCCAATGACTGCTGATCGGTACCTGTCGGAAGTGGTCAAGTCGATCGACGAACGATTTGGTGATGGGTTTGCCAAAGCAAACCCCACGCTGGTGGCGGCAATGCTGCAGGCCTGCACGGCCGATTTCGGAGCGTGCATGATTTCAAACTCCCTCGACCGGCTGGCTGATGCTGTGAACGCTGGGCTCTCCAACCTTGGCTGAAGGCTGGTAGCGACGACCTTCGTACCCGCAAGCCGTGTCTAGTCGGCGGTTTACCTCGCAGCTGGTGATGGGGGCACCCGTCACCAGTTCGCGAGCTGCGTCTGGATGGCCACAGGCGGAAGAATCGTTCTTGCGCCAGGTGTAGTACGCGCAGTTGATGCACAGCGGTGGATCCTCAGCTGGCTTGTCCTTGACCTGCCGCAGGTGCGCCTCGAAGGTGATGGCGCAGCTCTCAGCGAGCGTTGCCGTCTCCATGGCGCTGCATTCGGCCTCGGTCAAGAAGCTGCTGGG
>CAYVGD010000293.1:0-3580 GCA_964450095.1 uncultured Polaromonas sp. | reverse complement strand
CTTCAGGCCCACCAGCTCGCTCACGCGCAGGCCGCTGGCGTAGAGCAGTTCCAGCATGGCCTTGTCCCGCAGGCCCAGGGTGGTGGCGCTGTCGGGCGCGGCCAGCAGCTCGTCCACCTGCTTTTCGCTGAGCGACTTGGGAATCCGCAGCGCCTGCCGCGCAGCCTGCAGCCGCAGTGTCGGGTCGACCTGAATGCGTCCCTCCCGCAGCGCCCAGCGGAAATAGCGCTTGAGCACAGTGAGCCGGCGATTGGCCGAGGTGGCCTTGCTGTCCGCATGCCGGTGGGCGAAGTAGGCGTGAACATCGGCCTCGGTGCTGGTGGCCAGCGCACGGGGCGGCTTCTGTGCGCCCAGCCAGGCTGCGTAGAGGCTCAGGTCCCGGCGGTAGGCCGCCAGGGTGTTGGACGACAACCCATCCTCCAGCCACAAGGCGTCGATGAAGGCGTCGACAGATACATCGATGGAGGGGTCGATGGGCGGGGCTTCCTGCATGGGGCGCAACCATAGCAAAACGCCGGGTCCTGCGCCCTGGTATCGGCTCCACACGTGCCGACCGTGGCGGGGCACAGCCTGCAACGAAAAAGAAAAAGCCGCCGCGGCCAGGGGCCGTGGCGGCTTGAGGGCGCGTGCCGGGGAAGGGTCAGTCGAGCTTGAGCTTGGCCGAGTCGACCACCTTCTTGTAGACCTCGAATTCGGCCTTCATCTGCGCGGCGAACTGCTCGGGCGTGTTGCCGATGATCTGCGAGCCGGTGTCCTCGATGCGCTTGCGCACGGCCGGATCCTCCAGCGCCTTCTTGGTGCCCGCGTTGATCTTGTCCACCACGTCCTTGGGCAGGCCCTTGGGGCCCAGGATGCCGTAGTAGGCCATGCGGTTGACAGGCTCCAGACCCACTTCCTTGAAGGTGGGCACGTTGGGCAGCACGGACACGCGCTGGGGCGCGGCCACCACGATGGGCACCAGGCGGCCTTGTTGAATGAAGGGCAGTGCCGAGGGCAGGTTGTCAAAGATGATCTGCACCTGGCCGGCGACGGTGTCGTTGAGCGCCGGGCCGGCGCCGCGGTACGGAATGTGGGTGATGAAGGTGCCGGTCAGGTTCTTGAACAGTTCGGTCTGCATGTGGCCGATGCCGCCCGTGCCCGAGGACGCGTACGAATACCTGCCCGGGCTGCGTTTGATCTCGGCCAGGAACTCCTGGTAGTTCTTGGCCGGGAAGCTCGGGTGCACCGCGATGATGTTGGGCGTGGCCGCGATGTTGACGATGGGCGTGAAGTCCGTGAGGACGTTGTAGGGCATCTTGGGGTTGATGGCCGGGTTCGACGCGGTGGTCGACACCGTGGCCACGCCCAGCGAGTACCCATCAGGGGTGGCCTTGGACGTCTCGTTGGCGCCCACCACGCCGCCGCCGCCAGCGCGGTTCTCCACCACCACGCTCTGGCCCAGGATCTTGCCCAGCGGGTCGGCGATGGTGCGGGCGATGATGTCGGTGGTGCCGCCCGGTGCGAAGGGCACGACCAGCTTGATGGGCTTGTTCGGGTAGGCCTGGGCCCAGGCCGAACCGGCCAGCAGTGCGGCCGATGCAATGGCCGTGGTGGAAAGCAAGCGACGACGGAGCATGTGCAAATCCTCTGATGTTGTGGGTGGCGAGATGCCCCGCGCCTTGGCCGCCAGGCATCCCGTCGAGGCCCGCGCGGGGCCTTCGCGGCGCGAATCCTAGTGCAAGCGCAGGCCTGTGCGTGCTGGGTGAAACCCAGAGCCCTTCAAGGCCAGCGGTTATCCTCGGCAGGGTGAGCTACCTGCAACTGCTGCTGCCCGACTTCTCCCTGATCCTGGTCGGCTACCTGATCTGCCGCCACACCGCGCTGGACCGCACGGTCTGGCAGCAGGTGGACAGCCTGGTGTACTTCTTTCTCTTCCCGGTGCTTCTGTTTCACTCGGTGACGCGGAGCCCGCTGGACCTGGGCGCGGCCTCCAGCCTGATCGCCGGGGGGTGGCTGGTAGCGGCCGCTGGCATCGGCCTGTCCTACGCCCTGCCCCACCTGCCCTGGCTGGGCAGTCGCATCGATGCGCGCGAACACGCCGCCGCCGCCCAGGTGGGCTTTCGCTTCAACTCCTTCATCGGCCTGGCGCTGGCCGAACGCCTGGCGGGCGCTCAGGGGCTGCTCCTGATCGCCGTGCTGATCGGGGTGTGCGTTCCGGTCTTCAACATCGCGGCCGTCTGGCCCATGGCGCGGCATTCGGAGCGCAGCTTTGCCAAGGAACTGCTTAGAAATCCGCTGATCATTGCCACCGCTTCAGGCCTGGTGGCCAACCTGCTGGGCTTTCGCATGCCCACCTGGCTCGAACCCAGCGTGACCCGCATCGGCGGCGCATCGCTGGCCCTGGGGCTGATGGCAGCGGGCGCGGGCATGCAGTTCGCATCCCTGGCACGGGCCAAGACGCTGGCGGCCAGCGTGATCACCATCAAGCACTTCATCCTGCCGCTGGTGGCCCTGGCCGTGAGCCGCCTGCTGGAGCTGGGCGGCACCCAGACCACGGTGCTGCTGGCTTTTTCTGCCCTGCCCACGGCCTCCAGCGCCTACGTTCTGGCCGCGCGCATGGGCTACAACGGCCCGCTGGTGGCGGGGATGGTGACGCTGTCGACCCTCGCAGGCCTGGCGAGCCTGCCCTTCGCGGTCGGCCTGGCCGGCCGCTGACGCGCGGGATGGCCCGCCTTCAATCCTTTTGCAGAGCCTTTCGGCCTTTGGATGGCTTCTCGTGGGCTGCTCAAGGCCTTCGCAGGACCGTCGCAGGACCTTCGCAGGGTCACCTCGCACCTCCTTTGCACCCCCTTTGCAACCCTTTTGCAACCTCCTCGCAGACGCTTCGCGGTCCGCCGGTAGCCTCCTTCCTGCGGCTTTTTCGCGGCCTGTCAGTCGGGCCTCCTGACAGCCGGCCCGCCAGCCACGTCGGCACCCTGCTTGCCGCCGCGGCCTGGCCTGCGCCGCAGGCCCCGTCCTGATGACGCTGCGGTCGCCGGCCTCACATCGCCGGCGTTGCCTTCGCATGACGACCGGCAAGGCTGGCATGGCCCACACCGCAGGCCCCGGGGCCCAACCGCGGAACTCAGGGGGCTTGCTGCAGCGCCCAGGCAACGTGCTCGCGCACCAACTCGCTCGGGTGGTCGGCACGCTCGGCCAGGGCTGCGCGCAGGTCAGCGGCCTCGCCCTGGCCTGCACGCAGGGCATTGCCCAGGGCCACGGCCAGGTTGCGCAGCCATCGCTCGTGGCCAATGCGGCGGATGGCGCTGCCCTCGGTGTACCGCAGGAAATCGGCCTCGCTCCAGCGCCAGAGCGCCAGCAGCTGAGGCTGCGCCCACTGCGCCCTGGAATCGAAATCAGGCAGCACCGCGCGCTGCGCAAACTTGTTCCACGGGCACACCAGCTGGCAGTCGTCGCAGCCGTAGATGCGGTTGCCCATGAGCGGGCGCAGCGGCTCGGGGATGGGCCCCGGATGCTCGATGGTCAGATACGAGATGCAGCGCCGGGCATCGAGCCGCTGCGGCCCGACGATGGCCCCCGTGGGGCACAGGTCCATGCAGGC
>CAYVGD010000292.1:0-3606 GCA_964450095.1 uncultured Polaromonas sp. | reverse complement strand
GTCTCGATGGAGCGCTCCAGCATCTGGCGCTGGTAGCTGTCGATCGCGTCCCACTTGTTGACGGCCAGCACCACGGCGCGGCCGCTTTCCAGGATGAAGCCGGCGATGTGCGCGTCCTGGTCGGTCACGCCCTGCGTGGCATCGATCAGCAGCAGCACCACGTGCGCGTTCTCGATGGCCTGCAGGGTCTTGACCACCGAGAACTTCTCGATCGCCTCGAACACCTTGCCCTTGCGGCGAAGGCCGGCCGTGTCGATCAGTTCAAAGCGCTGGCCCTCCCGCTCAAAGGGCACCGAGATCGCATCTCGCGTGGTGCCCGGCATGTCGAAGGCCACCAGGCGCTCCTCGCCCAGCCAGGTGTTGATCAGCGTGGACTTGCCCACGTTGGGCCGTCCTGCGACGGCCAGCTTGATGACGGTTGGGTCCTCGGCGGCCTCGTCCTCGCCCTCCTCGGGCAGGTCCAGCCGCTCCAGCGCGACCTCCAGCATGCCGCGCACGCCCTGGCCGTGCGCGGCCGAGACCGGCAGCACCTCGCCCAGGCCGAGCTCGAAAAACTCGGCCAGGTGCGCCGACTCCTGCATGCCCTCGGCCTTGTTGGCCACCAGCAGCGTGGGCTTGCCCAGCTTGCGCAGGTAGCCGGCGATGTCGTGGTCCTGGGCCGACAGGCCCTCACGCGCATCCACCACGAAGACCACCACGTCCGCCTCGGCCACGGCCTGGCGGGTCTGCTTGGCCATTTCCTTGTAGATGCCGGACTCGGCCGTGGGCTCGAAGCCGCCGGTGTCGATGACGATGAATTCCTGCCGTCCCAGCCGGGCGTTGCCGTAGTGCCGATCGCGGGTGAGGCCTGCGAAGTCGGCCACGATGGCATCGCGCGACTTGGTCAGGCGGTTGAACAGGGTGGACTTGCCCACATTGGGGCGGCCCACCAGGGCGATCACGGGTTTCATCTTCGGGCTTCTTGGCGCGGCAGGAACGCGTCTGGTTTCATTGCGGCACGAAGCCGAACACCCCGCCGGCGCGGGTCATCACCACCAGGGTGTTGCCCACCAGCACGGGCGCACCGGCCACGGCCGACCCATCGGTGGAAAGGCGCCCGATCAGGCGGCCGTCGTCTCGGGAAAGCAGGTGCACATGCCCCTGGTAATCGCCCACGGCCACGGAGCGGCCCACCACCGCGGGCGCGGTCAGGCCGCGCTGGCGCAGCCGCTCCTGGCTCCAGGCGCGTTCACCGTCGCTGCGGCGCCAGGCCAGGACGTGGCCGTTGCTTTCGCTGCCAAAGACGCGGCTTTCATCGGCGGCAACGCCCGCCACCCCGTCCGCGGCGCGGCTCCATAGCACGCTGGCGTTGTCGGCATTGATGCAGCCCACCGCGGCCTGGAAGGCCCGGGCGCAGACCACGTTGGCCTGGCGCGCCGGCGGATCCACCAGGTCCACCAGGCGCTCGATCTCATTGATGCCCCGGGGCGTGGCCACCGGCGCCTCCCAGCGCACGGTTCCGTTGAGCGGGTTGAGGCCCACCATCCGGCCCGACAGGCCCGCCACCAGCGTGTCGCCCACGGCCAGCAGCACGCCGGCCTGCCTGAGCACGAGGGGGTCGCTGCCCGGCCGCTGCTGGCTCCAAAGCCGCGTGCCGGTGCGGCCATCGAAGGCCGAGACGCTGCGGTCGGCGGTGAGCACGAACACGCGCTCGCCGGCCACCAGGGGGGCCGTGTGAGCCTGCACGGGCAGGCGCTGCCGCCACAGCGGCTGGCCCTGCTCCAGCACCACCAGTTCATTGCGGCGGGTGACCACGGCGGCCAGGCGGCCGTCGCTGCCCACGCCGGCGGCCAGCGGCGCGCCCACGGCATGGCGCCAGACCTCGCGGCCCGTGGACGCGTCCAATTGCAGCACGGTCCCGTCGCCGGTGGCCAGCGTCAGCAACTGGCCGTTGCCACTGACCTGCGGCTTGAGCGCGAAGTCGATCGCCGCGAGCTTGAGCGACCAGGCCTGGCGCGCCTGCACCTCGGGGGTGAAGGCCACCAGGTCCGCCGGCTTGGGCGCGCTGGTGCGGCTGGCGCAGGCGACCAGCGCCAGGGGCAGCACCAGGGCCAGGAGCCGGCGTTTCATTTCTTGGCCCCGGCAGCAGGCGCCTGGCCGCCCAGGGCGTTGAGCTTGACCTCCACCAGCAGCCGGTACTCGGCCCGCTCGTCCAGGCCCGCCAGGGCCTTGGCGTACTCGGCCTTGGCGTCGGCGGGCTTGCCCTGGGCCAGCAGCACGTCGCCGCGGCGGTCGGCAACCAGGGCGGCGAACTCGGGGCCGAACTTGCCATCGAGCTGCTTGAGCGCCTGGTCAGGGGACTTGGCCTCCAGCAACAGGCCCGCCAGCCGCAGCCGGGCCACGGCGCCCAGGCCCTCGGTACCGGCCTTGTCGGCCACCCAGGCCAGCGCGGCCTGCGCCTTGTCGGCCTGGTTCTGGTCGTGGAAGCTGCGCGCGGCCAGGAGCGCGGCCTGCTGCGCGTAGACGGTGGAGCCGTAGCGATCCTTCATGTCGGTGAACGCGCGCTCGAGCTTGGCTGCATCGCCGGCCTTGGCGGCGCGCTCGAGCTCGTCGTACATGACGGCCGCTTCGCTGCCCTGCTTGCGCTGCCAGTAGTTCCAGCCGTTCCATGCCGCCACGGAACCCAGCACCACGATGAGCAGCCAGGTGATGGCGTTGCCATAGCGGTTCCAGAAGTGCTTGAGCTGGTCGATCTGTTCCTGCTCTTCGAGGTCGAGGTGGGCCATGTTCGGGTTGTCTTGTGCGCCGCGGGCAGGCGCTTCGTGGAGAGGGAGGCGCTGGCCAGGCCACCCCGGGGTCGGGAGGCCTGGCCGGCGAAGACGCGAGATTGTAGGCGGCGGACCCGCAGCGCCAAGCGCCTGGGGACGACCGGGACTCAGTGCAGGCTGGCAGCCCAGTCGGGGGCCCGATCCAGGGGCTGCAGCGCCTGCCCGGCCTCGGCCCCGGCGCGCAGCGGCTTGACCGCCACGCAGCCCTGGGCCAGCTCGGCCTCGCCGAAGATGAGCGCAAAACGCGCACCGCTGGCATCGGCCCGCTTGAACTGCGACTTCATGCTGCCCATGCCCTCGCCGCCTGCGGCCGGGGCGTGCATCTGCACGCTCACACCGGCCGCGCGCAGGGCCTGCAGGCAGGCCAGCACCTTCGGCAGGGCCGCGGCGTCGGGCACCACGGCGTAGGCATCGGGTGCCGGCTGGGGAGCCGGTGCGCCCTGCTCCTTGAGCAACTCGAGCACCCGCTCCACGCCCAGCGCCCAGCCCACGGCCGGGGCGCTCTTGCCGCCCATCTGTGCGATGAGGTAGTCATAGCGGCCGCCGGCGCAGATGGTGCCTTGAGAGCCCAGCCTGTCGGTGACGAACTCGAAGACGCTGAGGTTGTAGTAGTCCAGGCCACGCACCAGGCGGGGGTTGAGCGTCCAGGGCACACCATTGGCGTCCAGCATGGCCTTCAGGCCCTCAAAGTGCGCCAGAGACTGCGGACCCAGGAAATCGATCAGTCGCGGCGCGGCATTGACCAGGTCCTGCATGGCCGGGTTCTTGGTGTCCAGGATGCGCAGCGGGTTGCTGTGCA
>CAYVGD010000291.1:0-3610 GCA_964450095.1 uncultured Polaromonas sp. | reverse complement strand
GTCCTTGTGGCGCTGGCCCAGGATCTGCAGGTCCAGCGTGAGCACGAGCGCCGAGCAGCCGGCGGCCTTGGCGCGGTCGATCAGGCTCTCGATGAACACCCGGTCCTTCATCACGTAGAGCTGGAACCAAAAAGGCTGCCCGCCCACGGCGCGCGAGACGTCCTCGATCGAGCAGATGCTCATGGTCGAGAGCGTGAAGGGAATGCCGAATTTCTGCGCGGCGCGCGCGGCCAGCATCTCGCCGTCCGGATGCTGCATGCCGGTCAGGCCCGTGGGCGCGATCGCCACCGGCATGCGGGCGGCCTGCCCGGCGAGGGTGGTGGCCGTGCTGCGGCCTTCCATGTTGACCGCCACGCGCTGGCGCAGCTTGATCTTTTGGAAGTCGCTCTCGTTGGCGCGGTAGGTGCTCTCGGTCCAGGAGCCGCTGTCCGCGTAGTCGTAGAACATGCGCGGCACGCGCTTTTCGGCCAGTTGCCTGAGCTCTTCAATGTGGGTGATCACGGCCATGGTGCTGCTCTTCTTGGAGGTCTTCCGGTGGAAGCTGATGATGGTAGCGGCCGCGCCAACTGCCGGGCTGAAAGCCTGGGCAGGCGAGTTGAAAATTTTTCCGTGCCCACGCTCGAGGCCTGCACGGGCGGGCTGGGAGGGCCCAGGGTGCAGCCCGTCAGGCCGTCTCCTGCCGCTTCCCGTTCGCTGCTCCTTGTTCCTTGTTCCTTGCCCGCTACCTGCCCCGGTTTGCTTGCCGTTTCTATGCTCCGGCCGTCACAAGCGCCCCGTGGCTCGCCATTCGCCCGCTGCTGGCGGCGCGCCAGGCCGGCACACACCGCTGGAGCTGCCACGCCCCGGGCAAAGCCGCCCCCGGCATGAGGCTGGGAACAGGCCTTAAGCTGGCGGTTTTCATGCACCGGGCGCCTTGCCGGTTCTTTTTTCAACGAGGTCGAGTCATGGATTCGTTCACCCAGATCGTGCTGGGCGCATCGGTCGGCGTGGCCGTGATGGGCCGGCGCACGGCTGCCTGGAAGGCAGCGCTGTGGGGCGGCGTGGCCGGGCTGCTGCCGGACCTGGACGTGCTGGTGGACCACGGGGATGCGGTGCTCAACATGGTGCGCCACCGCGCCGAAAGCCATTCGCTCATCTACCTGAGCCTGGCGGCGCCGCTGCTGGCCTGGCCGGTGCACCGTCTGCACGGAAGGCGCGCCCCGGGTGGCCCAGGCTGGCTGCAGGTCAAGGCGCAGGCGCTGCGCAACCCGACCTCGACCTTGGAGACGCCGCAAGCCGGCTATGCCCGCTGGTGCCTGGCCTGGTGGCTGGCGCTCATCACACACCCGCTGTTGGACTGGATGACCATTTACGGCACCCAGCTGTGGCTGCCGGCAAGCCGCGAGGCGTTCGGCCTGGGCAGCATCTTCATCATCGATGCCGCCTACACCCTGCCGCTGCTGGTAGGTGTGGTGTGGGCGCTCGTCGGCAGGCACCGGGGGCTGGCGGCCAACCGCTGGGGCCTGGCGCTGGCCACCGCCTACCTGGCCTGGAGCGCCGCGGCGCAGGCCTGGGTGCTGGACCATGCGCGCCAGTCCCTGGCGGCGCAGGGGCTGCCCACGACCCAGGTGTTGGCCACGCCCGCGCCCTTGCAGACCGTGCTGTGGCGGGTGGTGGCCATCGACGGCGGCCGTTTCCATGAGGGCTTTTATTCGCTGGCCGACCGTGGCCGGCCGGTGCGCTTCGTGGCGCATGACCGCGGTGGCGAACTGCTGGCGCGGCACGCGGCGCATCCGCAGGTCGCGCGCATGGCACGCTTTTCCGACGGCTTCTACAGGCTCACCCTGCGCGATGGTCGCCTGCTGCTGGCCGACCTGCGAATGGGCCAGCAGCCGCATTTCGTGTTCGAGTTTGACCTGGGCCCGGCCTCGGGTGTGCCGGAGGCCGCGGTGAATGTGGGCCTGCGGGGCGATGTCGGGGCGGGCCTGCGCTGGCTGTGGCGCAGGCTGCGAGGCGAAGACCTCGACCCGGCGGGCTGATCAGCCCAGGCGCGCGCGGTGGCGCGCCAGCTGCATGCGCACCTGCGCCGGTGCGGTGCCGCCCAGCGTGTTGCGCGCGTGAAGCGAGCCGCGCAGGCTCAGCACCTCGTACACGTCCTTTTCGATGGACGCATGAAAGCCCTGCAGCACCGCCAGCGGCAGTTCGGAGAGGTCGCAGTTGTGGCTGGTGGCGGCCTTGACCGCATGGGCCACGGTCTCGTGTGCGTCGCGGAACGGCAGCCCCTTCTTGACCAGGTAGTCGGCCAGGTCGGTGGCAGTGGCATAGCCTTTTTGCGCGGCGGCCTCCATGGCGGCGGCGTTGACCGTGATGCCGCCTTCCTTGGCGCCGGTGGCGGGGTTCACCTGGCCGCCCACCATCTCGGCGAAGATGCGCAGCGTGTCCTTGAGGGTGTCCACGGTGTCAAAGAGCGGCTCTTTGTCTTCCTGGTTGTCCTTGTTGTAGGCCAGGGGCTGGCCCTTCATCAGGGTGATGAGCCCCATCAGGTGGCCGACGACGCGGCCGGTCTTGCCACGGGCGAGTTCGGGCACGTCCGGGTTCTTCTTCTGCGGCATGATGGAAGAGCCCGTGGTGAAGCGGTCGGCGATCTTGATGAAGCCGAAGTTCTGGCTCATCCAGAGGATGAGTTCTTCCGACAGGCGCGAGACATGCACCATGGTGAGCGATGCGGCAGACGTGAATTCGATGGCGAAGTCGCGGTCGCTCACGCCGTCCAGGCTGTTCTGGCACAGCTGGGGCACGCCCTCGGCGTTCACCATGCCCAGCGTGCGCGCCACGCGCTCGCGGTCCAGCGGATAGGTCGTGCCGGCCAGAGCGGCCGAGCCCAGGGGCAGGCGGTTGATGCGCCCGCGCGCGTCCGCAAAACGCTCCGCATCCCGCGAGAACATTTCCACGTAGGCCAGGAGGTGGTGCGCAAAGCTCACGGGCTGGGCCACCTGCAGGTGGGTGAAGCCGGGGAGGATCACATCGACGTTCTTCTCGGCCACGTCCACCAGCGAGCGCTGGAGTTCGGAAAGCAGGTCGATGATCAGGTCGGTCTCGCCGCGCAGCCACAGGCGCACGTCGGTGGCGACCTGGTCGTTGCGGCTGCGGCCGGTGTGCAGGCGCTTGCCGGCATCACCCACCAGCTGCGTGAGGCGGGCCTCGATGTTCAGGTGCACGTCTTCGAGGTCGAGCTTCCACTCGAAGGCGCCGGACTCGATTTCCTGCGTGATTTTTTCCATGCCGCGCTGGATGTCGGTCAGGTCCTGCGCGGAGATGATGCCTTGCGCGGCCAGCATGTCGGCATGCGCGAGCGAGCCGGCGATGTCGGCCTGCCACAGGCGCTTGTCAAAAAAGACGCTGGAGGTGTAGCGCTTGACCAGGTCGCTCATGGGCTCGGAAAAGAGCGCCGACCAGGCCTGGGCTTTGGTATCGAGTTGGTTTGTCATGTCGCCCTGATTTTAGGCGGCGGGCCAGGAGAGGGCGCCAGGCGCCCCAACCCTCAGCCCGTGTTGCGCAGCCCCGCGGCGATGCCGTTGATCGAGATGTGGATGCCGCGCTGCACCCGCTCGTCGGCCCGGCCTTCGCGGTA
>CAYVGD010000290.1:0-3647 GCA_964450095.1 uncultured Polaromonas sp. | reverse complement strand
CGTCCAGTAGCGCTCGATGCTGGCCTGGTAGCCGTTGTAGGCGGTGTAGGCGGCATCGAACGCGGAGATGATGGCGAACAACTCCGTGTCCTTGGGCTTGAACGGCGCAGCCAGCGCGGCGGTGCGGCCGTGGCGCACCCCGGCGATGATCTGCCACTGGTTCACCAGGTCCACGTAGCGGCGCAGCGGCGAGGTGCTCCAGGCGTAGGCCGGCACGCCCAGGCCGGCATGCGGCAGCGCACGGGTGGACATGCGCACCTTCACGCCCGGTGCCATGCTGGCCTGGCTGCGGTAGATGCCGGGCACGCCCAGATCGGCCAGCCACAGGCCCCAGGTCTTGTTGGCCAGGATCATGGCTTCGGCCACGATCAGGTCCAACGGAGCGCCGCGCCGGCGCACGGTGATGGTCACCTGCTCCTGGCCGGTGGGCTCGGTGCCGCTTTCGTTGTCCAGGCGGAAGTTGTAGTCGGGGCGGCTGAAGTTCTCGGGCTTGCCGCGCACCTGTTCGCGCCCGGTCTTGAGCTGCCGGGCGAGCCGATGCAAAAAGCGCAGCTCGGCCGCCCAGGCCGGGTCGGCTGCTGCCGGCTCGGCCTCGAAGAAGGCGTCGGTAAACACCTCGTCCAACTGGTCATGGCGCAGGTTCTGCGCAATGGGCACGCGCTCGATCCGGGTCTGGCTGGCCTTGACCTCCAGCGTGGCCTCGTCCAGCGTGACGTAGAGCGAGACCGCCGGGCAGTCGCGGCCTTCTTGCAGCGTGTAGTGCTGCACCACGTCCTCGGGCAGCATGGTGAGCTTGTGGCCCGGCATGTAGACGGTGGACAGCCGTGTGCGCGCGAGCGCGTCGATGGCATCGGCCGGCTGCACCGCCAGGCCCGGCGCCGCGATGTGGATGCCCAGCTGCACCTCGCCCGAGCCCAGGCCCTGCACCGACAGCGCGTCGTCGATCTCGGTGGTGAGCGAATCGTCGATGGAAAACGCCCGCACGCCCGCCACCGGCAGCTCGCCGGTGATGGCTGGCGCCTGCACGGCCGGGAACTGCGTGCCCTTGGGAAAGTGCTCGAACAGAAAGCGCCGCCAGTGGAACTGGTAGGCCGAGGTGATGGCGCCGGCGCGCTGCAGCAGCGCCAGCGGCGCCAGCTGCGTGCTTTGCGCGGCCAGCACCACGGCCTTGTATTCGGCGCTGTTCTTGTCGGGCTTGAAGAGGATCTTGTAGAGCTGCTCGGTCACGGGCGCGGGGCAGCGGCCCTGGCCCAGTTCCTGCGCCCAGGCCTCGATCTGGGCCTGCAGCTGCTTTTTCTTCTCGATGGCGGCCAGCGCCTGCTGGAGGACCTCTGTCGGCGCCTTCTTGAAGCGGCCCTTGCCCGCACGGCGGAAATAGTGCGGCGCCTCATAAAGGCGCAGCAGCGCGGCGGCCTGCTGCGTGGCCGTGGGAGCCTGGCCGGGGTCGAAGTAGTCGCGGGCGAGGTCGGCAAAGCTGAACTCGTCCTCGGTCGCGAATTCCCAGGCCAGGTCCAGGTCGATCTCGGCGGCCATGGCCTGGCCGGCTGCCAGCAGCTCGGCAGGTGCCGGCTTTTCGAAACGAATGAGCGCGTGCGCGGCCTTGACCTTCACGCGCTTGCCCGAGTCGAGCTCCACCTGCAGCGAAGCCTCGGCCTCGGACAGGATGCGACCGGCCAGGAACTTCCCGGCGTCTTCAAACAGGATGTACAAATCGGTGCCTTTTGAGGGAGGCGCTAGTGTAGTGGCGCCCCTTTCAGCGACTGAGCCCCAGGAAGGACAGGATGGCGGGCAGGTGCGCGTCGAAGTCGCTGAGCGCATGGTCGCTGCCTTCCACGATGCGCAGCTGCGCCTGTGCATACCGGGCCTGCATCTCGCGCCAGTCCAGCACCTCGTCCCCCGTGGCCACCACGGCCAGGTAACGCTGGGGCTCGCGCAGCGGCCCCGCGTGCAGCGCGCGCAGCTCGTCCACGAAGCGGGGCTCGAAGAAAAACCGCTCTTCGGGCTGCTGCCAGGTGCTTTGCTCCCCGATGTGCGCAGCCAGGTCGCGCGCGGGCGCCACGGCCGGGTTGATCAGCACCCCCCGGCAGCCCCGCCGCTCGGCCAGCCAGGTGGCGTAGAAGCCCCCCAGGGATGAGCCGATCACGCCCATGCGCGCAGCAGGCCAGTGGCGTGTGCCCTGGTCGATGAGTTCGGCCGCCGCCTGCGGCGAGGGCGGCAATTGCGGGCACCACCAGTGCAGGTCGGGCCGGTGGTGCGCCACCCAGTCGGCCGTTTTCTGCGCCTTCATGGACCGCGGCGAAGAGCGAAAACCGTGCAGGTACAGCAGGTGCGTGAGCGGCTGGGGCGAGACGGGGCAGGGCGGTTGCGGGTTCATGGGCGCCGAGCTTAAGTTCAAAGCCGAACGGGCGCCGCCGGCCGCATGGCCTGGCGCGCGGGCTGCGGTCGGGCTTCGGCAGAGCTTCGGTGGGGTCAAGGCGGTGCAATGGATGGCGCAATAAAGTGCTCGATAGAGCGCTCGTTGGATGGCGCCATCAGCGCTGCAATGGCCAGGTGCAGCCGGGGCACGGGCACCGCAGCTGCCCGGCATGGGCTGGGCAATGGCAAAGGCGAAGGCATGGCCTCTTTGCCCTCTTCATCGCCTCGGGCGCGGGCTGCAGCCCGAGGGGATAATTCGGCGCCATGTCTTCCGTGCTCGACAAACCTTCGCCCTGGCGGCGCCTTTGGCCCGTGTTCGAGGGGCTGGACGGTCCGCTGCTGAGCGCGGTGGCGCTGCTGGCGGCGGCCGGGCTGGTGATCATGTTCTCCTCCGGTTACGACCATGGCACCCGCTTTGCGGACCATGCGCGCAACATGCTGATTGCCGCGGTCATCATGTTCAGCGTGGCGCAGGTGCCGCCGCAGCGCCTGATGGCCCTGGCCGTGCCGCTTTATGCCCTGGGCGTGGCGTTGCTGGTGGCGGTGGCGCTGTTCGGCATCACCAAGAAGGGGGCCACGCGCTGGATCAACGTGGGCGTGGTGATCCAGCCCAGCGAATTGCTCAAGATCGCCATGCCGCTGATGCTGGCCTGGTGGTTTCAAAAGCGCGAGGGCCAACTGCGGCCGCTGGATTTCGCGGCCGCCTTGCTGCTGCTGGCGGTGCCGGTGGGCCTCATCATGAAGCAGCCCGACCTGGGCACCTCGCTGCTGGTGATGGCCTCGGGCCTGGCGGTGATCTTCTTTGCCGGGCTGAGCTGGCGCTTGGTGATCCCGCCGATCCTCATCGGTCTGGTGGGCATCGTGCTGCTGGTGTGGTTTGAGCCGCAGCTGTGCGCCCCGGGCGTCGACTGGCCGGGCCTGCATGCCTACCAGCAGCAGCGCGTGTGCACCCTGCTCGACCCCACGCGCGACCCGCTGGGCAAGGGTTTTCACATCATCCAGGGCATGATCGCCATCGGCTCGGGCGGCTTCTTCGGCAAGGGCTTCATGTCGGGCACCCAGACCCACCTGGAGTTCATCCCCGAGCGCACCACCGACTTCATCTTTGCGGCCTACTCGGAAGAGTTCGGCCTGCTGGGCAACATGCTGCTGATCGCGGGTTTCATCTTCCTCATCCTGCGGGGGCTGGCGATCGCCCTGGAGGCGTCCACCCTGTTCGGCCGCCTGCTGGC
>CAYVGD010000289.1:0-3703 GCA_964450095.1 uncultured Polaromonas sp. | reverse complement strand
GGCACCTCGGCCTCGTGCTTGTAGGTGTCCAGCTCATGCTCCATGAGCTGGTCGATCTCGAAGGGGTCGGTGTTGCCGCCCACGATCAGGCGCAGGTAGTCGGTGAGGAACTCCAGCACCCGCTCGTCGGCCAGGATCGCCGGGTAGGCCGCGAACAGCGCGCTGTTCTGCGGGTCGTCCACATCGGCCTCCAGCGCCAGCATGCCGTCCTTGCGCGCCTTGGCCAGGATCACGTACATCAGCGCCAGCAACGCCATGAAGAGCGCCTTGTCCTGCTTCTTGTGCGGCTTGACCAGCTTGGGCAGCGCCGCCAGCGTGGCCTTGATGGTCTTGGCGTCGTTGGCCGCCACAAAGGCGCCCACAGCCGAGCCGCCGATCATCAACAGCTCCAGCGGCTGGAACAGCACGCCGAAATGCCCGCCCATGAGGGCGTAGCCACCAAAGACGGAACCGAGCACCACGGCATAGCCGAGCGGAACGAGCATGCAGGCCTTGGATCGCGACGGGCGCTTTGGAGGGCGGATCGGAGGGGGTCAGGCGTGCGCGCCGCGCATCACCTGGGCAAGCCACTGGGCGGCCTCGGCGCCGGGCTGCGCGGCCGGGCTGCGTTTGCGCGCGCGCACCGGGCCGGGGGCCTGGGCGGCCTCGGTTTCGGGGCGGCGCAGCTTGCCGGCGCGGGACGGCGGGCGGCACAGCACGCACACGTAGCCCGGCCGGTGCTCGTGGGCATGCGCTACGAACTGGCCGCCGCAGCGGCTGCAGCCACTGAGCTGCAGCAGGTCGCTGTCGAAAAAACGCACCAGGGTCCAGGCGCGGGTGAAGTCGAGCACGGGCTCGGCACCCTGCTGCGCCACCTGCTCCAGGTAGAGGCGGTAGCTCTTGGTCAGCGCATCGGTCGAGCTGCTCTCCCCCTCGGTGACCATGAAGCGGTAGATGTTGTAGAACATCGACGAGTGGATGTTGGCCATCCAGGTCATGAACCAGTCCGTCGAGAAGGGCAGCAACCCCTTGGGCGGCGAGACACCCTTGATTTCCTTGTACAGCCGGATCAGCCGGTCACGGCTCAGCCGCGTCTCGGCCTCCAGGAACTGAAGTCGCGCGCCCAGCTCGATCCAGGTGGTCGCCAGCTGGATCTGCCTGGCCTCGTCCAGCACGCTTTTCGATGGCATCGCGCCCTCCCCTTGTGGTTGTTCTAGCGTTCTGGCTCAGGCGGCCACGGGCTGGGCCTGCGCGGGCGCCTGGCCCGACAGCAGGATGGCCGCATGCGCCTGCTGCAGCGGCTGGCTCTTGCTCTCGTCGGTGATGGCCGCCAGCAGCGGCTGGTCGTCAAAGCGCAGCCGGCACAGCACCAGGCTGGAGGACGCCAGCCGCACGATCTGCGACAGCGTCAGCCCCGCCAGCAGATCGGCCATCTCGCGGCTGATGCCCAGGCGGTACATGCCACTGGCCGGGTCTTCCTTGACCAGTCGCTGTGCCAGCAGCAGGTAGGACAGGTTGAGGTTGCCGATGTCGTTGAGGTTTTCTGCCATGGGTGCTTTTCAAAGGTGTCTGCAATGACCTGGGCCCGTCGCCCGAGGGTGGGTAGAAGCCGCCTGCTCGGCACCAGGTGCCTTGCAATGCATGAGCGAATTCTGCGGGCCGCACCGCACGGATGGGCGAAGTGATACACCTTCTGGTTCAAGTTACATCTGGCCGCAACGAAGCGTTTTGCATGAACCCGTCCTGCCTTGTCAGTCGTTCGCATGGGTTCGCCGTGCGCCACGCACTGACAGCAATGTTTGATTACGCTTGAGCATCCTCCACACGGTGAAAAAGGCGCTTTCGCTTGACTTGCATCAAGCTCGAAGCGCCTGCGCAGCGGAATGAATGACCCGGGCCGCCCGGCCCACCAACCCCTGCGTGCAGCGCCTGCGCAACAGTCGAGCGCTGCGCTGGGTCATCGCAACTGAACAGTCGCGCCACGCACTGCTGGGTTCTGTGCTGCTGCGTTCTGTACGGTGGCGTTTTGTCCTGTGGCGACCTGTGCTGCTGCGTTCTGTGCTACGGCGTTCTGCTTCGCTGAAATCTGTTTGACCAGGTTCTGTTTTGCCGAGCCTTGTGTTGCCGGGATTTGCATTGCTGAGCTTTGCACTGCTGGTCCACGAGAAGCTCATTACTGCACGGCCTGGTCCTGCACGGCTCATCTCCGCACGATTCAGCTCTGCACGTCTCAGTCTTGAGCGGCTCGGCTCGCAGGCCCGTGTTCCACGCTCCTGTGCCTTCACATCGCTCGCGGAAATGCCGCTTCACGCCGGGCCGGGCTTGTGCGCCTCAGAGCCAGGCCCTGCCGGGCTGGCTGTAGGTGCTCTGCAGGCTCTGCTGCCACTCCATGCTGCGAAGCGATGCGGCCAGCCGCGCCAGCTCCGGCATCACCAGCGCGCGCAGTGCCCGGTGGTTGGACTGGATGCGTGCATGCAACTGGGCGCGCCGGCGGCGCCATTCGTCCGGCGTGAGGGTCCTGGCCGCATCGCCCGGGGCCTGGGAAGGCTCGGCGCCGGCCGCCTGCATGAGGAAACTGTCCTCGGGCTCGCGCGCCAGGTCCTGCGGCGGGATCTGCCGCAGTTCATCGGCCAGGGCGCTGAAGCGCGCCTCCAGCGGACCCAGGCCCGCCCACTGCGCACCGCGCGCCAGGTCGAGCATGCGCTCGGTCAGCGGCGCCATCTCCTCGTAGCAGCGCATCTGCATCTCGCTGGGGCTCATGCCGGGCCTCCGCCCTCACCCCGGACCGTCACGGCACGCCACGCCGAGGCCACGTTGTCCAGCAGGCGCTCGGCCTCGTTGAGCAGCGCCGGGTCGTTGCGCAGGTTGCCCAGCACCAGGCGCTGGCAGATGTAGTCGTACAGCGGCTCGAGCTTGTCCACCAGCTCTGCACCCTCGCTGCCACCGGCCTTGACATCCAGGCTGGCCTTGAGCCCGTTGCCGATGATGTGCACCGCCCGCGACACCGCCCTGCCCTTGCCGGCCACGTCGCCGCGCGCCATGTGGTGGCGCGCCAGCACGATGGCGCTGCGTGCCGCATCGAACAGCATGGTGATCAGTTGCGCCGGCGATGCGTTCATCGCCGCGCTTTCCTGCGCGACGCTGGCATACACGCCCGCGGGCGCGGGGCTGCTGGCCACCGGCGGCTGCGGGAAGGCGGGCTCGTCGCCGGCGTGCACCGTGCGCGGCGGCGCGGTGCGCGCGGCCGCGGTCACCGGCATCACGGCGGCGGCGCTCTTGAGGGGGCGGGTGTACATGCGGTCTGTCCTGTGGCAAGGGAAATGGGGGGGCGGCCTTACTTCTTGGGTCCGGCCATGGCGTCGAACTGCTGCGCCAGGTAGCTGGTGGTGGCGTTCATGCGCGAAACGAAAAGGTCCAGCTCGCGGAACTGGGCGCGGTAACGCGTCATGCGCGCCTGGATGGTTTCGGAGGTGGCGTCGTAGCGGGCGTCCAACGCCTTGAGCGAAGCCTTCACGCCCTCGGTGGCGCCGCCGATCAGCCCGCCCTCACCCGTGAAGCGCAGCACCGCATCCGCAATGGTCTGCGCCGCGCCGCCGGGCCGGCTGGCGCCCGCATCACCCGCAAACAACCCGGCCACGGCATCGCGGTCGCTGGCCAGCGCCGCGCGCAGCCGGTTGGCATCGAGCACCAGGCTGCCGTCTTTCTGGAAGGCCACACCGACTGC
>CAYVGD010000288.1:0-3709 GCA_964450095.1 uncultured Polaromonas sp. | reverse complement strand
GAATCGCACAAGTGGGCAGGCGGGTCAACCCGCCTGCCACTTGATCGGGCCCGTCATCCCCGGGACGCGGGGACGGGGGCCAGCACCGATGCTCAGTCGTTCACGCGAACCGCAAACCGCAGGGTCAAGGTGGCGGCCGCAGGCAGGGTGTTGTTGTTGGCACCGCTGCTGCAGGCAACCGAGCTGCCCGAAGGGTTGCTGAAGGTGAACGTTCCCGTCGCGGTTGTGCTCGCGGTGCAGGAACCCGCAGGCGTGGTTTGCAAGGTGGTGAAGGCCGGGGCCGCATCATTGATGCTCACGTTGCGCACCGTGAGGCCGCTCTGGTTGGTCACCACGACCTGGTAGTAAACGCAATCGCCAGGCAAGACGTTCTGGGTGCTGCTGTTGAACGACGCATCCAATGGGTAAGTGGGGCATGCGTTGTTCACGGCAGATTGCTTGGCTTGCGTCTTGACCACCGACAGGTTCTGGTTGCTCACGGTCAGGTTGGCCGCCTGCGACGTGACGGTGCCGCAGCCCGCGGGAGCGGTCTGCACGGTGTTGGAGGCGTTGACCTCTTCCGCGCGAACCGTCACGTTCACCACATCGCCATTGGAGGCAAAGGAAGGCGCATCGATCCGAACCAGGAAGCGGCGGGAACCATTGACCGCCAAGGCATCCGTGGCCAGCAGACCGTCGGTCACCAAGGTGTCGTTGGCGTCCAGCAGGCCGTCGCCGTTGTTGTCCTGGTAGATCTGGTTTGTCCAGCCGGCTGGCTGCCCCGCCAGGGTCACCTGCACACGCAGCCGGTTGGGCGAGGCCGCGCAGGCCCGCAGACCGGCGTTGCCCAGCGTGAAGGCCAGCGTGACGCGACCGCCTGGCGACAGGTTGGCGTTGCCACCGCCGCTGAGGCTGAGGGCGTACTCGTTGCTGGAGAACAGAGACAGGTTCACGTACAGGCTGTCCGACACGTTGGTCGCACCCTGCTTGACCACGCCGAAGTACAGGCTTTGCGTGCCCGAAGGCGCGTTGGCCGGCACGCTCACGCAGGCGAAGTAGGTGGTGGTGGTGTTGCCGGGCACTGTCAAGGAAGTGGCGGTAACGCGTGCCGTGTCGGCGCAGTTTGCCGTGCCGTAGGTGACCGTCCAGCCGGTTGGCAAGGCGCCATTGAGCTGGCTGGTGCTGCCGGTCAGGAGGTTGTAGGTGGAAGACGTGCTTTCGTTGTTGCGCACCAACAGGTCGATCTGGCGGACGGTGCCGGCTTCGACGTTGCTGATGCTGAACGCCGCCGCCGAGCCCGGACCGGGGCCTGCGCCCACGGCGCCACTGCCCGGGTTGGCTGTCAGGTCCACCAGGCCGCCGTTGATGCTGGAGATTTCCAGACCACTGGCGTCGAAGGCCGTCGAGTCATTGATGGACGTGGCGCGCACCACGCCCGAGAGCGCCGTGCTGCCGATGAGGGTGGTCGTGGACGGCACCGTGACATAGAGCCTGTAGCTCACTGATGCACCCGCCTCGATGGGGCCGGTGTCAACGATGTCGTCGCTGTTGGTGTCTGACAGGTCCACGTCGTTGGCCGTGGTCCAGCGGAACACCGTGCCCGCCGGCAAAGTGCCTGGCGTCACCGTCAGGTTGAAGGTGTCGCGGGCGGTACCGTCGTTCTTGATGGTGTAGGGGACGGATTGCGTGCGGCCCAGGCCGATGGCGGCGATGGTCTGCTTGTCGGTGGCGCCTGGCGTGCCGGCCGTGGTGTCCTTGGTGCCCAGTTCCACCCTGCGCGCCGCGATCACGCCGAACAGCGTGCCCGAGGGAACGGTGGTCAGTGTGGTGTTGGCGGACGTGCAATCGGTTTGCGTGTTGGAGGGACCAGACGCACTGCGGCAGCCCTGAGCAGCGAAGGAGAAATCGCTGCCCAGGTTGGTGCCCACCGTTGCGCCAGCGGTCACTTGCACCACAAAGCTGAGGGTGCCGGACGTGTTCACAGCCACATCGGGCACCACGAGTTCCATGGTGCCGGTGGTGGAGTTGAAGCGGTAGTCAGGCCGCACCCCAGGGCAGAGGGTGGTCTCGTCGGCGTTGCCCTCGCTCAAGGCGGCAGCGGTGTTGCAGCTGTGCACCGCCGTACCGGTCTGGTAGGTCAGCCCCGTGGGCAAAGCGTCCCGGATGTAGACCGTGCCCGGCGCTGCGCCATTGTTCTGGTAGCGGTAGGTGTAGGTGAACTGGGTGCCCAGGGGGCCGCTGGTGCGCACGGGCCAGGCCGTACCGTCGGGGCGGCTGAAGCCCGGCGTCCCGATGGCCTTGGTCACTACAAACTCGGCACCCGTGGAGACATTGACGGTGTCGGTCTTCGCTTGGGGAAGGGGAGTCGTCGAGGCGTATTCGGTGACTTTGGTGGCGCTGGTGAACGACACCGTGGCGGTGTTGGTCAGAGTGGAGGTCCAGTTGGTGCCGATGGTGTAGGCCACCACCAGGCGAAGGGACGTGCCGGCGGCGATCGGCAGTGCGGACACCGTGCAGACGCCTGCAGAGGCGGTGCACAAAGGCGTGGCGCCGCGGGGCCTGCCGGTGCCGTCGTCTTCAAAGACCTCGATGTTCGAGAAGCTGTTGGCGCTGCCTCCCGTGGCCTCGCCCACGGTGAAGTTGAAAGTGTCCAGGCCATTGCCTGAGTTGGTCAGGGTGTGCAGCGAGAACACCTTGGTGCCCGCACCGCCGGCCACGGTGTTGCCGGTGCCCTGCAGGGTCGCGGCATAGACCTGCGAGACGCTCACGGTCACCACCGTGGAGCTGGCTTGACGGGTGGAGCCGCTCGAGTCGACGAAGGACACGGTGGCCTGGGTCGAAATGGTGGTGCCTGCTTGCACCCGGCCCGCTGTTTGGGCGTTGGCTGTGGCAGCCGACAGAATGCCGAGGCCACCCAAGCAGAAGGCGGCGCCCAGCCTGTGCAGACGCCGCCTCTGTCCCCGGAAGAACGATAAGGTTGACTTTGTCATGTGGAGGAAGGTTGAGGTGAAAAATCAGCGGCTGGCGGAAGGCCGGGCTGCTGGAGAGGCGTCCGCAACGGACGCAGAGGAAAGCGGAGGGAGCACGGCGCGCACCGAGACGTCGGCCTTGGCGCCGGGGGCCAGTTGGCCCAGGCTCCAGCGCAACTGTCGGTAGTCGGTGAGGGGGACGGGCTCGGTCTTGCCGTCGGTTGCGGGGCGCATGAGCGGCTCCCGGGCGAAGCTGCCGCCCTTGACGGCAAAACGGGCGGTTTGCTCAGGGCGGGCCGAACGGGCCTGGTACTGCAGGCCTTCAGGCAGCGGAAGCTCGGCCTGGACGTCGGTGACCGGCTTGGAGCTGCGGTTCAGGTACGTGGCCCGGTACTCGATGACATCGCCGGGCTTGATGGACTGCACCGGCTTGAGCACCTCTTTGCCGTTTTCGGTCGTCACGCGCCACTGGCTCAGCGTGACCGCCACGGGGGCGGCGGCCTCCTGGGGGGTCGGGAGGGCGACGGGCTGCAGCGCCTGGGGCTGGGCCTGGGCCACGGTACCGAAGAAGGCCAGCCAAAGAAAAAGGTGCCGTCCCAGGCACCGCAGGCTGGCCAGCGGAAGCGCTGGATCGTAAAAATATTTCATTCGCATCTCCGAAAAACAACCCGGCCAAACCCATGGCGGGGAGGAGTGCGAATTTAGATACAAACCGGGGGTTAAATACCTTTAAATTGTTAATCTATATGAGGTGAGTTAAC
>CAYVGD010000287.1:0-3723 GCA_964450095.1 uncultured Polaromonas sp. | reverse complement strand
TGGTGCGCTTCAAGGGCCAGATGCAGCCCGGCGTCACCCTGCGTGACCTGGTGCACGCCATTCCGCTGTACGCCATCAAGGCGGGGCTCCTGACCGTGGCCAAGGCGGGCAAGAAGAACATCTTCTCCGGCCGCATCCTCGAAATCGAGGGTCTGCCCGACCTGAAGGTGGAGCAGGCTTTTGAGCTGTCCGACGCGTCGGCCGAACGCTCGGCCGCCGGCTGCACCATCAAGCTCAACCCCGAGCCGATCAAGGAGTACCTCACCAGCAACATCGTGCTGATGAAAAACATGATCGCCGACGGCTACGAAGACAAGCGCACCCTGCAGCGCCGCATCGAGAAGGTCGAGGCCTGGCTGGCCAAGCCCGAGCTGCTGGAAGCCGACAAGGACGCCGAATACGCCGCCGTCATCGAGATCGACCTGGCCGACATCAAGGAGCCCATCGTCTGCTGCCCGAACGACCCGGACGATGCCAAGTTCATGAGCGAGGTGGCCGGCACCCAGATCGACGAGGCCTTCATCGGCTCGTGCATGACCAACATCGGACACTTCCGCGCGGCGGCCACCGTGCTGGGTGGCGCCCGTGACATCCCGGTCAAGCTCTGGGTCGCCCCGCCCACCAAGATGGACGAGAGCGAGCTGATCAAGGAAGGTCACTACGCCACCTTTGGTACCGCCGGTGCCCGCACCGAGATGCCCGGCTGCTCGCTGTGCATGGGCAACCAAGCCCAGGTGCGCGAAGGCGCGACCGTGGTGTCCACCTCCACCCGCAACTTCCCCAACCGCCTGGGCAAGAACACCAACGTGTTCCTCACCAGCGCGGAACTGGCGGCGGTGTGCTCCAAGCTGGGCCGCATTCCCACCGTGGCCGAGTACCAGGAGGCCGTCGGCATCCTGAACAAGGACACCGCCAACATCTACAAGTACATGAACTTCGACCAGATCGAAGAGTACGCCGATGTGGCCAAGGGCGTGACAGCCTGAGGCGTGCCCGCCTGAGGTGTGCCCCGTGCACCCGCTGAAAAACGGCCCTTCGGGGCCGTTTTTCTTTTGGGGTGGCCTCTCTCAGTTTTTCAGCTTCTCAGTTGCGGTCGGCGCGGGCGGCACGCTCCGTGCGCATGCCCGAACCCGCCCGGCGCGTGTCGGCGTCGCCCGGGTTGGTGCGGGTGTTGCGCGTGTCCACGTCCATGCCGGGCATGCCGGAGTTCGCGCCCCGGTCGCGCGTGCCCACGTCCGCGTCGAAGCCGGGCACCCCGCGCCGCACCTCCGCGTCGCTGCTGGTGGAGCCCGTGCCGCTGGGGCTGGTGGGTGTGTTCTGCGCCGCCGCGTGCCCCGTGGCCAAAGAAAGCACGGTCCCCAGGGCAGAGGCCAGGACAAGACGTGTGGTGCGCTTCATGGCGATCTCCTGTGTGAAATGAAAAGCCATGCTTGCGGCCCCGCCGCATCCGCGCCTGTGGGTGCAAGGCGCGTGCACGCGTGGGAAGGCAGCGCCTGCCCGATCCAGGCGGGCTGCGCCCTTTGGCCTGGGTACTGAAGACAGGTTGCGCAGCACCGTGTACCGTGCACCGGTCACCGGGCGCGCAGCAACGAGCGGCAAGCGACCAGCACCCAGCACTCATCAACTTACAGCGTGCAACTGGCGACATGCATCGAGCCACCCGCGCCCTGCATTGCATGGTTTTCGCCTGGACCATGTCTTGCGGCATGGCGGGCAGGGTGCTGAACGGTCAGTGAAAACCGAAAGCGTTGGTTTAGCAGAACGAACCGTGCCCTGGGATGGCCTCACCCGCAGGCGTGGGCGTGTCCGGTGATGGCACGATGAAAAGCAGCGCCCGGGAACGGTCAGCGGGGTACTTCCTGTGATCGAAAACTTCCTGCCGGCGGGGCTGGTCATGCACGGCAGGGCAGGGCAGGGCAGAGCCGGCAGAGCCGGTAGAGCCGGCAGAGCGGGCAGAGCGGGCAGAGCGGGCAGAGCAGGTGGTGCCTCAATCCAGGCAGCCCAGGCGCCGGCGGGCTGGAGTGATGCCGGACGTGCCTGCCCCCCGGCACCTCTTCCCGCCGGGCCTGCCGCTCCCAGCCGGTGTTGGCCTACAGGCACCCCGCAGCGTGGCCGACAGGCCGCGGATCGGGTGGTGCCAAGCATGGTCGATTCGTTTCCCCCTCATCCACCGCGGCCTGCCGTCCACCGATGAAATCAAAGCCCCCTGAAGTGCGCACGGTGCCGGTCACCGAGGAACAGCTTCAAGTGCACCGCAGGGTGGTGGACTCCGGCCGGCCCCTGCGCTTGCGCAAGGAAGTGATCGAGGAAGCCGCCCCCGTGCACGAAGCGTTGCAGGTGGAGGCGGTGAAGGTCGAGCGCGTGCCCGTGGGCCGCGTGGTCGATGCCTGGCCTGCCGTGCGCCGGGAAGGTGAGGTGACCGTGGTCCCGGTGATCGAGGAGCGCCTGGTCACCCGCAAGGAGCTCGTGCTGGTCGAGGAAATCCGCCTCACGCACCAGAAGGAGGTGGTGCACCTGGAGGCCGAGGTGGCCTTGAGGCGCGAGCGCATCGTGGTGGAACGCTTCGACCCGGACAGCGGCCAATGGCGGCCCGAGCCGGTGGAGCCAACCACCGCACAACCCAACCCTTCACAGGAGTGAATGACATGCAGACAGTGATTGCCGCTTTCCCCGACCGTTCCCAGGCCGAGCGTGCCTGCGCGGAACTCGCACAGCGCGGTTTCGACCGTGGCGACATGCACATCGAGCAACAGGACGCCACCTCGGCCGAGTACCCGGCCACAGACACGGAGCGCAAGAGCAGCTCGGGCGGCATCTCGGGCTTTTTCTCTCGCCTGTTCGGCAACGACGATGACGACGAGACCCAGGGCAGCACCTGGCACGAGGCCGTGCGCCGGGGCCGCGCAGTGCTGGTGGTCGATGCCCGCGACGAGCGCCAGGCCGAAGAGGCCGCCAGTTGCCTGAACACCCTGGGTGCCCTGGACATTGACGAGCAGGCCAGCCAGTGGCGCTCCCAGGGCTGGACCGGAGCCTCGCGAAGCACCGCCGGCCAGACCGGTGCGCGCAGTGACAAGGCGGTCGGCAAGACCGAATCGCTGAAGGTCGTGCAGGAAGAGCTCAAGGTGGGCAAGCGCCGCGTGGACCGCGGGGGTGTGCGCATCGTGCAGCGCATTTCGGACAAGCCCGTGCGTGAAGTGGTGAGCCTGCGCGAAGAGCATGCGGTGGTCGAGCGCACACCGGTGAACCGGCCAGCCGATGCGTCCGACCTCACGGCCTTCAAGGAGGGCACGATGGAGGTGCGCGAGTCGGCCGAGGAGGCCGTGGTGGCCAAGACCGCGCGCGTGGTCGAGGAGGTGCGCGTGGGCAAGGAAGTGCGCGAACACGACGAGGTGATCGAGGAAAAGCTGCGCCGCAAGGACGTGGATGTCGAGCGCCTCCAGTCCGAAGAGCGCGAGCGCGCTTATGCGGCCAATGCCAAGGACAAGCTCACCGGCAACCGCGAAGGCAGCCCCGGTGTGCAGCGCACCCATGACCTGGGCAAGACGCCCGGCAAGGGCGGCCCGCGCTGATGGCCTGAGTACAAGGACAGCGGACCGGGTCCTTGCGGTCCGCGCGTTCCTTGGCTCAGCGGTTCAGGCGCTGGCCCGCTGCAGGCTCCGGCTGGCGGGCCGAAGTTGACCGCGAGGGCATCGTTTGGCGCAGGTCCTGAAGCGGAAAAGCCTG
>CAYVGD010000286.1:0-3739 GCA_964450095.1 uncultured Polaromonas sp. | reverse complement strand
GACGAAGTCGTTGCCGGCGCCTTGCATCTTGGCGAATCGGATTCGCATGGCGCAATTATCGGGCGCGCCACGGGCGGCCAGAGGCACAGGCCGGGCTGACTTAACATGGCCATGGAAGCTGCGCCTTTCGCCTTCAGGGCGCGCCATGTACCCCCCAGAGACAAGCCCATGACCGCCGACGAACGCCCGCCCCGCCCCCGCCTGTCCCAGTTGCTGCACCCGCAGCGCGAACCCGCGCCACTGCGCCCGGCGGCCACGGTGCTGCTGCTGCGCGAGGGCGCAGAAGGCTTTGAGGTGCTGATGACCCGGCGCTCGGCCACGGCCAGCTTCGCGCCGGGGGCTTTCGTCTTCCCGGGCGGCGGGATCGATCCGGCCGACCGCTCGGACACGGTGCATGCGCTCAGCCGCCGCCGCCCGGGACAGGATGCGCAATCGCTCACCCAGGCATTGGCGGCCATCCGGGAAAGCTTCGAGGAACTGGGCGTGCTGCTGGCCCGCCGGCCCGATGGCCGGCATGCAGACATGCAAGACATTGCCCGGCTGAACCGCCATGCGCCTTTTTTCCTGCAGTGCCAGACGCAGCGCCTGGTGCCGGCAGCCGACGAGGTGTTCCACCTGGCCCACTGGATCACCGACCGGGACCTGCCCCGCCGGTTTGACGTGCCCTTCCTGGTGGCGCGCATGCCCGAGGGCCAGGCTCCGGTGGCCGACGAGGCCGAGCAGTTCGAGCCGGTGTGGGTGCGGCCGGCCGAGGCCCTGGCCCGACATGCCGCGGGGCAGATGTTCATGATCTTTCCCACGCTGCGAACGCTGGAGCGGCTGCAGAAATTCACATCGGTGGACGCCGTGCTGGCGGCATGCGCCGAGGGACCGCTGTGGACCTCCTGCCCGCGCGCCGGGCTCTGGCAGGGCCAGGAGTCGCGGCACATGGAGCACGAGGCGCCTTTTGGCGAACTGGCCCTGGTCTGCCCGGACGGGCAGTTGCTGCACACGCTGGACTGGCAGACCGAGCGGCCGGTGCCGCTGCTCAAGAACGTGCAGCGGCTCACGGCCCCCAACCCGGGCGTGATGACCGGCCCCGGCACCAATAGCTACCTGGTGGGCGATGCGCAGACCGGCCACATCTGCATCGACCCCGGCCCGGCCGATGAGGCGCACCTGCGCACGCTGCTCGATGCGGCAGGCGGCGACATCCGCCTGATCGTCTGCACGCACTCGCACCCCGACCACTCCCCCGGGGCGCGGCCGCTGCAGGCCCTGTGCGCCAACACCCCGCCCATCCTGGGGCTGCCGTCGGCGCCCACCGCGCGAGCGGCCAGCGACTTCACCCCGGATCGGGCCCTGGCCCACGGCGAAACCCTGGCGCTCGGCATGGGCGAGCACACGCACACGCTCCTGGCCCTGCACACCCCCGGCCATGCGGCCAACCACGTGTGCCTGTTGCTGGTGGAGGACGGGCTGCTGTTCTCGGGCGACCACATCCTCAACGGCAGCACGACGGTGGTGGACCCGCCGGACGGCGACATGAACGACTACCTGGCGTCGCTGGACCTGCTGGCCCGGGCCTGCGACGAACACGGCGCACAGTTCATCCTGCCGGCGCACGGTCACGTGCTGGGCGATGCGCCTGGGGCGATCGCCCGGCTCAAGGCGCACCGGCTCCAGCGCGAAGCCAAGATCGTGAAGGTGATGCAGGCCAACCCGCAAGGCAGCCTGGACGACTGGGTGAAGTTGGCCTACGACGACGTGGATCCGCGGATCTGGCCCGTGGCCAAGCGATCGCTGCTGGCGCATGTGCAGCGCATCGAGGCGATGGCGGGCTGATCTGGCCACTGGTGCTGAGGCAGCCAGGCGCCTTAAGCCGCCTCTTCACCTTGCGGCTTTGCGGTCTTGCGGTCAGCAGGCCTTTGCTTCGACCGCAAACCTTTGGCGTTTCCGGGGGTTGTGCTTGCAGGAACTCGGCCCAGCCAGGCGTGGCACCCGACCTCTGACGGCTGGGGATTGGCGGCTGCCAACCGGCGCCTTGCACTCGTACCTTGTGCCTTGCTCCTTACGGCCGATGCTTGCGGTTGATGCTTGCTATTGAAGCGCCAGGGTTGGGGGCGATTAAGCGGTGGCACTCGTGCTCGCAAGCACGGGCGCGGGTACAGCGGTGCAGCGGGCTTGGGGTGTGCCCCGCCGGCTCATGCTGGGGTACCAGAAATCGCCGCCCGGGCACACCCCAAGCCCGCCGCGAGACGCTCTGGCAGCTTTCTTCGCACCGCGCCGTCAGCTGATTCACGAGGAGATTTTCTGCGCGGGCCACCCTTGACTCACACAGCGTGCGGGGCATGGCCTCCGGCCGATTTCTGGTACCCCAGCATGAGGCCGGGGGCCATGCCCCGCACGCTGCCGCCAGAGCCTCCGCAAAGAGGCCGCACAAGCAAGACAAAGCACCGAGGCGGCCAAGAAGGGGCATACAGCCAAGGCAGCGCCCGGCCCACCTCGCGAGCCCGAGCGCTGGAAAGGCCCAAGGCGCCAGCCAGCGAGGGCTTTTGAATAAAGTGTGAAGCGCAACGATAGGCCGGATTCTGTGCACCGGCCTCCTCTCGAAGACCGGCGTGACCGCCATTCATCTGGGCCGGGGGTCGCCCACCCGGCTCGGTGCCACCTACCCGCCAACCGTGCCCGCGGAACCACGGGCTGGGGTCAAGCCCCGGGCTGGCCTACTTGGTGTTGCTGCGCGTAGAGATTGCCCGTTTCACCCGGACTCAACCGGCTCGTCTCTGTTGCTCTGATCCTCACCTCACGGTGGAGAGGCGTTACCTCCTACGCTGCCCTGTGCAGTCCGGACCTTCCTCCAGTGCCTGGTTTCCCAGATCGCACCAGCGACGGTCTGTCGCGCTTCACGGGAGTGATTATCCCCGCGCAACCCATGCGTGAGAGACAATCACCGGCTGATCCGGAAAACAGATCCCTCCTGCCATGATTCGACTCACTGAGCTCAAGCTCCCGCTGGACCATGCCGACTCGGCACTGGCCACCCTCATTGCCCAGACCCTGGGCACGGCCCCCGAAGAACTGCTGCACGTGCATGTGCACAAGCGCAGCTTCGATGCACGCAAGCACGTGCTGTCGCTGGTCTACATCGCCCATGTGAGCCTGGCGCCTGAACGCGAGGCCGCGTTGCTCGCGCAATTCAAGGGCCATCCGCACATCGGGCCCGCTCCCGACCTCGACTACCACGCCCCCTGCCAGGCGCCCGCGAACCTGACGCGCCGGCCGGTGGTGGTGGGCTTCGGACCCTGCGGGATTTTTGCGGCGCTGCTGCTGGCGCAGATGGGCTTTCGGCCGATCGTCATCGAGCGGGGCAAGACCGTGCGCGAACGCACCCAGGACACCTGGGGCTTGTGGCGCAAGAAGACGCTCAACCCGGAATCGAACGTTCAATTCGGCGAGGGCGGCGCCGGCACGTTCTCTGATGGCAAGCTCTACAGCCAGATCAAGGACCCGCGGCACCTGGGCCGCAAGGTCATGAACGAGTTCGTCAAGGCCGGCGCGCCGGAGGACATCCTCTACGTGGCGCGGCCGCACATCGGCACCTTCAAGCTGGTGAAGGTGGTGGAGAACATCCGCGAGCAGATCATCGCCCTGGGCGGCGAGATCCGCTTCCAGGAACGCGTGTGCGACCTGCACATCGAAGAAGAACGCGACGGCAAGCAGCTGCGCGGTCTGGTGATTGAAAGGCTGGCCGACGGCA
>CAYVGD010000285.1:0-3774 GCA_964450095.1 uncultured Polaromonas sp. | reverse complement strand
CACTGGGCGATGCCGCAGCCGAACTTGGTGCCGGTCATTTGCAGGTGCTCGCGCAACACCCACACCAGAGGCGTGGCCGGGTCCACGCTGAGCGTGGTCGGCTTGCCGTTGATCGAGACAGAGACTGAGCTCATGGAAGAAAACCTTTCGAGGGAGGGCCGCATCGCCGGCCGGGGGACGCCGGGACGGCTGCGCGCAGACGCACGGGCATCCTAAATTAAGGGGGCTAAGAAAACGGGGCCAGGGACTCGGTGTTTTCACTGAGCCCCTGAACCGATGCCTGGCGCGCCTGCCGCATCGGCCTGGGGGAGAGGGCGTGGGGAAACACACGAAAAAGACGCCCCAGCGGGCGCTGTCGGATAAATTGACATTCAAAAGTGTCAATGGCTGTGCAATACTCGATCAGCCATGGCAACCACCTTCCCCTTTTGCGCCATCGTCGGCCAGGACGAGATGAAACTGGCCATCCTGATCACCGCCATCGACCCCAGCGTCGGCGGCGTGCTGGTCGTGGGCGACCGGGGCACCGGCAAGAGCACCGCCGTGCGCGGGCTGGCAGCGCTGCTGCCCCCCATGCGCGCGGTAGCCGACTGCCGCTACGGCTGCGACCCGGCCGCCGCCAGCTGCTGCGAGGAATGCACCACCCGCCGCGCAGGCCGCAAGACAGCCCCGCGCACCCGCCTGGTGCCCGTGCCCGTGGTGGACCTCCCGCTGGGCGCCACCGAAGACCGCGTGGTCGGCGCACTGGACCTGGAAAAAGCGCTCTCCCAGGGCATCAAGGCGTTCGAGCCCGGTCTACTGGCCCGCGCCCACCGGGGTTTCCTGTACGTGGACGAAGTCAACCTGCTGGAAGACCACCTGGTGGACCTGCTGATCGACGTGGCCGCCTCCGGCGAGAACGTGGTCGAGCGCGAGGGCTTGAGCGTGCGGCATCCCGCGCGCTTCGTGCTCGTGGGCAGCGGCAACCCCGAAGAAGGCGAGCTGCGGCCGCAGCTGCTGGACCGCTTTGGCCTGTCGGTGGAGGTGCGGACCCCCGCAGACCTGGCCACCCGCGTGGAAGTGGTGAAGCGCCGCGACGCCTTCGAGCAGGATCCCGAGGCCTTCAGCGCGGAGTGGGCCGAGGAAGGCGAGCAGGTGCGAAAGCGCATCGCCTCGGCGCGCAAGCGCCTGCCGACCACCGACATCCCCGATACCGCCCGCGAGATGGCGGCACGCCTGTGCGCCGCGCTGGGCACCGATGGGCTGCGCGGCGACCTCACGCTCATCCGCGCCGCACGTGCCCTGGCCGCCTGGCAGGGCGATGCCGCCGTGCAGGCGGGCCACCTGCGCGAAATCGCGGCGCCGGCGCTGCGCCACCGACTGCGGCGCAACCCGCTGGACGACAGCGGCTCGACGGTGCGCGTGGAGCGCGCCGTCGCCGAACTCCTGCCCGCATGACGCCGGCCAGCGGCCCGGAGGCGGACGCCCGGCTCGCGCAGGCGCTCCTGGCCGTGGACCCGCAGGGCTTGGGCGGCGCGGCCGTTCAGTCGGCCAGCCACGAGGCGCAATCCGGCTGGGTGGCCGGCCTGCGCGCGCTGCTTCCCGCCACCGCGCCGTGGCGGCGCCTGCCGCTGCATGCCGACACCACCGCGCTGGTCGGCGGGCTGGACCTGGGCGCCAGCCTGCAGCGCGGCCGGCCCGTCGCCCAGCCGGGCCTCCTGGCCCAGGCCGACGGCGGCTGGGTGCTGCTGCCCCTGGCCGAACGCACACCCGCCCACATGGCCGCGCAACTGTCCAGTGCCCTGGACCGGCGCGAGCTGCTGCTCGAACGCGAGGGCCTGGCGCTCACGCTCCCGGCCCGCATCGGCCTGGTGGCGCTGGACCAGGGCGACGAGGACGGTGAACACCTGCCCACCGCCCTGCTCGAACGCCTGGCCTTCCACCTGCGCCTGACCCCCGAACCCGAGGCACCGACCCGCGGCCAAGACGCCCCGGGCTGGACCGCCTCCGACATCGCGGCCGCGCAGTCGCGCCTGGCCCAGGTGGCGGTGCCGCACCAGTGGCTGGAGGCGCTGTGCGCCGCATCGCTGGCCCTGGGCGTGGGTTCGATGCGCGCACCGCTCATGGCCGTGCGCGCAGCCCGCGCGCTGGCGGCCTTGGAGGGCGCTGCCGAGGTGGACGAAGCCCACGCCAGCGCCGCTGCGCGCCTGGTGCTGGCCCCACGCGCCACGCAGGTGCCTTCGGCGGCTGCAACCGACGAACCTGACCCAGCCCCCTCCCCCGAAACGGACCCGGCCGCGCCGCAAGCATCGCAGCAGACCGACCCCGCCGACCCGCCACCTTCTGCATCGCAAGCGCCCCCCCCTGCTGCACCCGCAGGCCAGCCCGCCACCCCGAGCACCCCGCCCCCCAGCGCCGACGCCAACCCCACCGGGCAGCCTGCGAAGCCCGACGACGCAACGCCCGAGGAGGCCCTGCCCCCCCAGGCCCTGCAAGAGCTCCTCGTGCAGGCAGCCCTGGCGGCCTTGCCCCCGGGGCTGCTCGCAGCGCTCCGGGCTGGCCAGGCGGCGCAGGCCCCTGCGGGCGGCGCAGGCCGTGCGGGCGCGGTGCAGCAGAACCTGCGTCGCGGCCGGCCGGTGGGCACCCGGCGCGGCGACCTGCGCTCGGGCGCGCGGCTTCACCTGCTCGACACGCTGCGGGCAGCCGCCCCCTGGCAGCCGCTGCGCCAGCGCCATGCCCCGCCCGGACCCGGGCCCCGCGTGCGCGTGCAGCGCGAAGATTTCCACGTGCGGCGCTTCCAGCAACACCGCGCCACCACCACCGTGTTCGTGGTCGACGCCTCGGGCTCGTCGGCGCTGCACCGGCTGGCCGAAGCCAAGGGCGCGGTTGAGCTGCTGCTGGCCGAGTGCTATGTGCGGCGCGACCGCGCAGCCGTGGTGGCCTTCCGGGGCGCCGGCGCCGAGGTGGTGCTGCCGCCGACGCGCTCGCTCGCCCGCGCCAAGCGCAGCCTGGCAGCCCTGCCCGGTGGCGGCGGCACACCCCTGGCCTCGGGCCTCGAGGCCGCGCACGCGGTTGCTGCGCAGGTGAGCCGCCAGGGCGAGACGCCCGTCGTGGTGGTGCTCACTGACGGCCGGGCCAACCTCGGCCGGGATGGCCGCCCGGGCCGGGTCCAGGCCATGGAGGACGCGCTGGCAGCCGCGCAGGCGCTGCGGGCCGGGGGCGTGCGCAGCCTGCTGATCGACACCTCGGCCCAGCCGCAGCCGGCCGCGCAGGCCGTGGCCGCGCGCATGGGCGCGCAATACATTCCCCTGCCCCACGCCGGCGCCCACGGCCTGTCGCAGGTGGTGCGTGCGGCGGCAACCCGCACCTGATGCCCGCCATGCCCACCCCCCTCGACTGGGAACGCGACGGGCTGCACTGGCCGCACCGAGACAAAAGCCGCTTCGTGCAGACCGCGCAGATGCGCTGGCACGTGCAGCAGTGGCCGGCGCCGCAGCCCGGCGCACCAGTGCTGCTGCTGCTGCACGGCACGGGGGCATCCACCCATTCCTGGCGCGACCTGGCGCCGCTGCTGGCCGCGCGCTGCGAGGTGCTGTCCGTGGATCTGCCGGGCCACGCCTTCACCACAGCCGCTCCAGGCCGCAGCGCCCAGCCCCGCTCCATGCCGGGCATGGCCCGCGCGCTGGCAGAGTTGCTGCACACGCTGGAGCGCACGCCCAGCCACATCGTGGGCCATTCGGCTGGCGCGGCGATCGCGCTGCGCATGTGCCTGGACGGTCTGGCCCAGCCGCAGCG
>CAYVGD010000284.1:0-3796 GCA_964450095.1 uncultured Polaromonas sp. | reverse complement strand
GGCCGTGATCGAGCGCCTGCACAAGGAAGTGGTCGCTGCAGTGAATTCGCCCGAGGTGAAGAAAAAGCTCGCCGACCTGAACGTGGACGCGCAGCCCAGCACGCCCGCGCAGACCTCGGCTCTGCTGGCCAGCGAGATCAAGCGCTGGGGCGACGTGATCGTGCGCGCCAAGATTCCCCAGCAGTGAAGCGGCACCCGGAGGTCATGCCATGAGGTTCAGCCAGTTGGGCCTGGTGGGCTACGGCGAGGTCGGCAAGATTTTTGCCGCGGGCCTGCGCCCCCAGGTGGAGGGGGTCGCCGTGTGGGACCTCCAGCTGCAAGACGCTGCCCGGGCCCCGGCCCTGCAGGCCCACGCGCAGGCCGCGGGCGTGGCGGCCGCCGCGTCGCTCGCCGGGCTGTGTGCGCAGGCCGAGCTGCTGGTCTCGGCGGTCACGGCCTCCAACACGTTGGCGGTGGCCCGGGACTGCGCGCAGCACCTGCGGCCGGGCACCGTGTTCCTGGACCTCAACTCCGCATCCCCCGGCACCAAGCAGCAGGCCGCCGCCGCCATCGAGGCGGCGGGCGGGCACTACGTGGAAGCCGGCGTGATGACCTCGGTGCCGCCCTACGGCATCCGCGTGCCCATGCTGCTGGGCGGGCCGCGCTCGGCGGAACTGGCGCCGCTGCTGCAGGCCTGGGGCATGGATGCCCGCGCCGTGTCCGAGCGGCTGGGGGTGGCCAGCGCCATCAAGATGTGCCGCAGCGTCATGATCAAGGGGCTCGAAGCGCTGGTGATCGAAAGCTACGCCACGGCCCGCGCCTACGGCGTTGAGGACCATGTGCTGCCCACGCTGGCCGAGACCTTTCCATCGATCGACTGGCAACAGCAGGGCGCCTACTTCTTCAGCCGCGTGGTGCAGCACGGCCAGCGCCGTGCCGAGGAGATGCGCGAGGCCGCCCGCACCGTCGAAGAAGCCGGCTTTGCGCCTCTCATGACCGGCCCCATCGCCGACAAGCAGCAGTGGGTGGCTGACCAGGCGGCCCAAGGCCTGTTCCAGGGCCTGGAAAAGAACGCCCCCTGGCAGGACTACGCCGACCGGCTGCTCCAGGCGCGCTGCCAGGACCGCCAGACCGGCTGAGCGCGCCGCTGCGGGCCTGTGGGTCAGTCCGGCACGCTGGCCGTGATGGTCTGGGCCAGCACAGCCCGCACCGCCTTGTGGGTTTCGGTGCTGGGCCGGCGGGCCGAGGTCACCAGCACCAGTTCGCTGGTGAGCCGGGGCTGTTCGATCGCGTGCAGCGAAAAAGGATGCGGCTGTTCCAGCCCGCTGAAGGTGTAGGGCGGCAGCACGGCAAAGCCCAGGCCCTCGCGCACCAGGTCCACGATGGCGTTGAGCCCGTCCACTTCCAGCACGATGCGCGGCCGCAGCCCCATGCGACCCATCTCGGCCTCCAGCGCCAGCCGGAAGGAATTGGGCCGGCTCGGCAGGATCAGCGGCAGCTCGGCCAGGGCGCGCAGCGGCACGCTGGGGCCCAGCGGCCGGTCCAGCTGTGCGATGCCGGCCCGCGAGCCCACCAGCACCAAAGACTCGTGCTTGAGCGTCTCGCGCTCGATGTCGGGCGATGCCGGCGGGTTGTACAGCACGGCCAGGTCCAGCCGCCCGCTGCGCAGGCCCTCGAGCATGAGCACCGAAAAGCCCTCGGTCAGCGTGAGCTGCGCGTCGGGCAGCTCCTGCCGCACGCGGCGGGTGAGCGGCACGGCAATGAGCTTGCTCAGCGAAGGCGGCAGCCCGATGGACACCCGACCGGCCAGCGCGCCGCGCACCGCGCCCAGTTCCTCCCGGGCCAGCGCCACCTGGTGCAGGATGCCGCGCCCGTGCTCGAGCAACAGCTGGCCCGCTTCGGTGAGTACCACGCCCCGGCCGTTGCGGCGCAGGAAGGCCTGGCGCATCTCCACCTCCAGCTGCCGCACATGCCGGCTCAGCAGAGGCTGGGGCTGGCCCAGGGTGGTGGCCGCGCGCGTGAAGCTGCCGAGTTCGGCCACGCGCACGAAGGATTCAAGCTGGCGAAGGTCCATGATGTGAGTTGGTGATAGCAGGCGTGCCGTTATGCTGATTTTAGATATCAGCTAGTGACCCTCCGAGTCCATCGGGCCGCCCCGTGAAACGGGGCCGATTCCTAAAATTGCAGGTCATGCAGTCCGCCGCTCCCACCCCCCTTTCCGCCATTTCCTCCATGGCCACGCGCCAGTTGCTGGCCGAGCTGTTCGCCGAGCATGAAAAGCGCTCCGGCCAGGCGGTGGCGCTGCAGGCCGTGGGCGGCGTCGACGCCGCCCGGCGCGTGCAGGCGGGCGAAGCCTTCGACCTGGTGGTGCTGGCCTCGGACGCGCTGGACAAGCTGATCGCGGCCGGCCAGGTGCTGCCCGGCCGGGTGGACCTGGTGTCCTCCGGCGTGTCGGTGGCCGTGCGCGCCGGCGGCGCCCGGCCCGACCTGTCCTCGGCCGATGCGGTGAAGGCCGCCGTGCTGGCCGCGCCCAGCGTGGGCTATTCCACCGGGCCCAGCGGCACGGCGCTGCTGGAGCTGTTCAAGCGCTGGGGCATCTTCGAGTCCGTGGAACCCCGGCTGGTGCAGGCCCAGCCCGGCATCCCGGTGGGCCGCATGGTCGCCGAGGGCGCGGTGGCCCTGGGTTTTCAGCAGCTGAGCGAACTCATCCATGTGCCGGGCCTGGACATCGTCGGGCCGCTCCCGCCCGAGATCCAGGTCACCACGGTCTTTTCCGCCGGCATCGGCGCGCAGTGTGTCCACACGGACGCTGCGCGCGAGTTGCTGGCTTTCATGGCCTCGCCCCTGACCCTGGAGGCCAAGCGCCGCCAGGGCATGGACGCGGCCTGATCCCTCATTCATTCCAAGGAGTTCCGCATGATCATCGATTGCCACGGTCATTTCACGACCGCCCCCAAGGCGCTGGAGGTCTGGCGCAACCAGCAGATTGCCGGCATCCAGGATCCGGCGCTCATGCCCCGGGCCGCCGACCTGAAGATCAGCGACGACGACCTGCGCGAAGCGATCGAGACCAACCAGCTCAAGCTCATGAAGGAGCGCGGCAGCGACCTGACGCTGTTCTCGCCGCGCGCCAGCTTCATGGCGCACCACATCGGCGACTTCAACGTTTCCTCGACCTGGGCTGCCATCTGCAATGAACTGGTGTTCCGCGTGAGCCAGCTGTTCCCGGAGCAGTTCGTGCCCGTGGCCATGTTGCCGCAGTCGCCCGGGGTGGACCCGGCCACCTGCATCCCCGAGCTGGAGAAGTGCGTCAAGGAATACGGCGCGGTGGGCATCAACCTCAACCCCGACCCGTCCGGTGGCCACTGGACCAGCCCACCGCTGACCGACCGCCACTGGTACCCCATCTACGAAAAGATGGTGGAGCACGACCTGCCCGCCATGATCCACGTGAGCACCTCCTGCAACGCGTGCTTCCACACCACCGGCGCGCACTACCTGAACGCCGACACCACCGCCTTCATGCAGCTGGTGCAGGGCGACCTGTTCAAGGACTTCCCGACCCTGAAGTTCCTCATCCCCCATGGCGGCGGCGCCGTGCCCTACCACTGGGGCCGGTTCCGCGGTCTCGCGCAGGAGATGAAAAAGCCCCTGCTCACCGAGCATGTGCTGAACAACGTGTACTTCGACACCTGCGTGTACCACCAGCCGGGCATCGACCTGCTGAACACCGTGATCCCCGTCAAGAACGTGCTGTTTGCGTCCGAGATGATCGGCGCGGTGCGCGGCATCGACCCCACCACCGGCCACTACTACG
>CAYVGD010000283.1:0-3805 GCA_964450095.1 uncultured Polaromonas sp. | reverse complement strand
AGATGCGCTTGCGCGTCTCGTGCGGCAGGATCACGTCGTCGATGAAGCCGCGGGCGCCGGCCACGAAGGGGTTGGCAAAGCGCGCCTTGTACTCGGCCTCTCGGGCAGCGAGCTTTTCCGGGTCCTTCTTTTCCTCGCGGAAGATGATCTCCACCGCACCCTTGGCCCCCATCACTGCGATCTCGGCATTGGGCCAGGCGAAGTTCACGTCGCCGCGCAGGTGCTTGGAGGCCATCACGTCATAGGCACCGCCGTAGGCCTTGCGCGTGATCACGGTGATCTTGGGCACGGTGCATTCGGCGTACGCATACAGCAGCTTGGCTCCGTGCTTGATGATGCCGCCGAACTCCTGGCTGGTGCCGGGCATGAAGCCGGGCACGTCCACGAAGGTGATCACGGGAATGTTGAACGCGTCGCAAAAGCGCACGAAGCGCGCGGCCTTGATCGAGCTCTTGATGTCCAGGCAGCCGGCCAGCACCAGCGGCTGGTTGGCCACGATGCCCACGGTCTGGCCGTCCATGCGGGCAAAGCCCACGATGATGTTCTTGGCGTAGTCGGGCTGGATCTCGAAGAAGTCGCCGTCATCCACGGTCTTGAGGATGAGCTCCTTCATGTCGTAGGGCTTGTTCGGGTTTTCCGGCACCAGGGTGTCCAGGCTCCTGTCGGCGCGGTCGCTCGGGTCGCCGCTGGGGCGCACCGGGGCTTTTTCGCGGTTGTTCAGCGGCAGGTAGTTGTAGAGCCGGCGCAGCATCAGCAACGCCTCCACGTCGTTCTCGAACGCGCCGTCGGCCACGCCACTGCGCGTGTTGTGGGTGACCGCGCCGCCCAGTTCCTCGGCCGTGACTTCCTCGTGCGTCACGGTCTTGACCACCTCGGGGCCGGTCACGAACATGTAGGAGCTGTCCTTGACCATGAAGATGAAGTCGGTCATGGCCGGCGAGTACACCGCACCGCCCGCGCTCGGGCCCATGATCATGCTGATCTGCGGGATCACGCCCGAGGCCATGACGTTGCGCTGGAACACCTCGGCGTAGCCGCCCAGCGAGGCCACGCCTTCCTGGATGCGGGCGCCGCCCGAATCGTTCAGCCCGATCACGGGCGCACCCACCTTCATGGCCTGGTCCATGATCTTGCAGATCTTCTCGGCGTGCGCTTCCGAGAGGGCGCCGCCGAACACGGTGAAGTCCTGGCTGAACACGAACACCAGGCGGCCATTGATCATGCCGTAGCCGGTCACCACGCCGTCGCCCGGAATCTTGTTGTCCTGCATGCCGAAGTCGGCGCAGCGGTGCTCCACGAACATGTCCCACTCTTCGAAGGTGCCTTCGTCCAGCAGCACCTCCAGGCGCTCGCGCGCGGTCAGCTTGCCCTTGGCATGCTGCGCGTCAATGCGCTTGGTGCCACCGCCCAGGCGCGCTGCAGCGCGCTTTTTTTCAAGTTGTTCAAGGATGTCCTGCATGATGGTCCTTCTTCAAGAGGCTGGGAAAAAGTAAGAGGTCGGTGATGTCGTCGTCGATGATCAGCCAGCGTGCGCTGCCAGCAGCTGGCGCGCCGCCGTCGAGGCGGGCAGGCTGCCGCTGGCCACCTGTTCGGTGATGGCGGGCAACATGCAGCCCACGTCCGGGTTCTGGCGGAAGGCCTGCCGCAGGCCGGCCTCCACGCGCTCCCACATCCAGGCCAGCGCCTGCTGCTGGCGCCGCGCGGCCAGCTTGCCATTGGCGGTCTGCAGTTCGCGATAGCGACTCACCGTGGTCCAGAAGCGGTCCACGCCCTGCGCATGCAGGGCGCTGAGCTGGACCACCTGCGGATGCCACAGCGTGTCGGCGGGATGCACAGAGGCGTGCGGGTCACCGTGTTCGCCTGCTGCGTGCGGCTCGCTGCCCCCCGAGGAGGTGCTCGCGCCGTGGGGGCGGACCGGCGAACGCTCGGGGTTGCCGTGCATGCCGAACAGCCGCAGGGCGCTGGTGATCTGCGCCTCGGCGCGGGTGGCGGCGCTCGCGTCGATGTCGGCCTTGTTGATGACCACCAGGTCAGCCAGTTCCATGACGCCCTTCTTGATGGCCTGCAGGTCGTCACCGGCGTTGGGCAGCTGCATGAGCACGAACATGTCGGTCATGTTGGCCACGGCGGTCTCGCTCTGGCCCACGCCCACCGTCTCGACGATGACGACGTCATACCCCGCGGCCTCGCACACCAGCATGGCTTCCCGGGTTTTTTCGGCCACGCCGCCCAGGGTCCCGCTGGAAGGGCTGGGGCGGATGTAGGCGCGCTCGTGCACGGACAGGCGCTCCATGCGCGTCTTGTCGCCGAGGATGGACCCGCCAGAAACCGTGGACGAGGGGTCCACCGCCAGCACCGCCACGCGGTGCCCCTGGCCGATGAGAAAGAGGCCCAGCGCCTCGATGAAGGTGGACTTGCCCACGCCCGGCACCCCGCTGATGCCCAGGCGAAAACTCTGGCCCGCGTGCGGCAGCAACTGAGTGAGCAGTTCGTCGCCCTGGGCGCGGTGGTCGTCGCGCGTGGACTCGAGCAAGGTGATGGCCTTGGCCATGGCTCGGCGCTGCGCCATGGCGCTGGCAGGCGCCACGATGCTCTGGGCGGTGGGGATGAAGGCGTTCATGGGTGCAGCAGGCAAGTCGCGCCGCGGGCCGGGTTCCCGCGGGCGGCCAACAGGCTCAGGCCAGGGCCTTCTTGATCTGCTCCAGCACGTCCTTGGCACTGGCGGGGATCGGGGTGCCCGGGCCGTACACGCCCCTGACACCAGCCTCGTAGAGGAACTCGTAGTCCTGCCGCGGCACCACGCCGCCCACGAACACGATGATGTCGTCCGCCCCTTGCTTCTTCAGCTCGGCGATGATGGCCGGCACCAGGGTCTTGTGGCCGGCCGCCAGGGTGGAGACCCCGACCGCGTGCACGTCGTTTTCAATGGCCTGGCGGGCGCATTCCTCGGGCGTCTGGAACAGCGGGCCCATGTCCACGTCGAAGCCGAGGTCGGCAAAGGCCGTGGCCACCACCTTGGCGCCGCGGTCATGACCGTCCTGGCCGAGCTTGGCGATCATCACGCGCGGGCGGCGGCCCTGGGCTTGCGCGAATTCGCCGATTTCCTTTTTCAGGTTTTCCCAGCCCTCGGCCGAATCGTAGGCGGCGGCATACACACCGGTCACCTTCTGCGTGTCGGCGCGGTGGCGGCCATAGACCTTCTCGAGTGCATCGCTGACTTCCCCGACGGTGGCGCGCAGGCGGATCGCTTGAATGGCGAGGTCCAGCAGGTTGCCCTGGCCGCTTTCGGCCGCAGCCGTGAGCGCATCAAGCGCCTTCTGCACCGCGGCGCCGTCGCGGCTGGCACGAATTTGCTGCAGGCGCGCAATCTGGCCGTCGCGCACCTGCACGTTGTCCACCTCGAGGATATCGATCGGGTCTTCCTTGGCGAGCTTGTACTTGTTCACGCCCACGATCACGTCACGGCCTGAATCAATGCGCGCCTGCTTCTCGGCCGCGGCGGCTTCGATCTTGAGCTTGGCCCAGCCGGAATCGACGGCCCGGGTCATGCCCCCCATGGACTCCACCTCTTCGATGATGGCCCAGGCCTTGTCGGCCATGTCCTGGGTGAGCTTTTCCATCATGTAGCTGCCGGCCCAGGGGTCGATCACGTTGGTGATGTGCGTCTCTTCCTGGATGATGAGCTGCGTGTTGCGCGCAATGCGGGCCGAGAACTCGGTAGGCAGCGCGATGGCCTCGTCAAAGCTGTTGGTGTGCAGGGACTGGGTGCCGCCAAAGACAGCCGCCATGGCCTCGATGGTGGTGC
>CAYVGD010000282.1:0-3815 GCA_964450095.1 uncultured Polaromonas sp. | reverse complement strand
CGATGTTGAGTTCATCGACCTGACCGTCGGAGTCGATGTCGCCCACCTTGAAGTCAGTGATCGTGTCTTGGTGAGGTGTGCCGTTCAGCTGGGCATCCCTGGCCAGCCAGACAAAGACATCCCGACCCCCGCCGCCCGTTAGGGTTTGATCGCCTGGCGGGTTGATAAAAAGTTCGTCGTTGCTTTGGACGCGCGATGCGTGTTTCAAAGCGTCTGTCAGCAAGTTTCCTCGATTGACGCTGAGCATCCGTTGTTCAGTTCCGGTGTTGCCCGCAGGGTCAGTGATGGCCAGCGAGAGCGTGTAATAGCCCACTGCCAGGCTTTTGAGTTGATCGCCGCTGATCTTGAGAGGTGTATTTTCGAGGCCGCTCAATTTCCTGCCCAGCAGATCGAGTGAAGCCGTTTGGAAGTCACCGGTGGTCACTGACCAATCGATGTTCAAGTTACCGTTGTTCGCCGGTAATTCGAGGGTTTGAGCTGATTGGAGAAATGTGAATTGAGGTGGTTTGGTGTCAACCGTGATTTCAAGCTCTTTCGCAGCGGAGCGGCCAGAAGTGTTGGTGGCGGTGAACTTGATGTTGTAAGTACCGTCAGCAAGGCTTTGGGCGGGTTGCCATAGCCATGTCCCATCGTTGTTCACGGCCACTTCTTGATTCAGTCCTTCGCCCAGGTTCAACAAGACCCGGTTTCCCGCGTCGGTTTTTCCTTCGAACTTGGGTCGGTTCTTGTTGGTGAGGCGATCAGTTTGAATCGCTCCCGTGTCCTCTCCGGCGGCCAACGTCGCTGTCAAAGTGATGTCGGGTTGAGTTGCTGTGCGGCTCCCACCTCCGCCTCCACCCCCACCCCCTCCCCCCGCAGCCGCCAACCCCACCACCGCCGCCCCGGCGGCCAGCGGGCCGCCTGCGAACGCGGCCGGGGTGGCGACCAGGGGTGATGCGGACACCGCGGTGTTCGCAACGTAGGGCGAGCCGCCCAGCACTTGCGTGCTCATGCGTCCGTCCAGCAGGGCGGCGACGTCTTGGGGTTCAGCACCGGTGTGGGGAATGAAGCGGTAGGTGCCCGCGTCTTCTGCCACCCCTGCGAGGGTGCCGCCGGGGGTGCCGTAGAAATCTTCGATCACCAGGTCGGGCGCGCCGTCGGGGCGGGGGTCTTCAAACTGCAGCAGCAGGTCTTTTCCGCTGCGGCGGGCGTGCACGCGCTGGGGTGCCTTGCCGGTGGCGAGATCGGTCAGGAGGTACGTGGCGTCGGCCTGGGCCCGCAGCCGCGCGGGCAGGGCCTGATCGGTTTGGATGGGCAGCACCAGTTCGGCTGCGCGGCCGGTGCGGTTGACGGTGACTTGGTAGGCGGGGCTTTTGCGCATGGGGGTCAAGGCTTGGGAGGGGTCACCGTGATTTCGACGCGGCGATTGGGGCGGTTGCAGCCGAGCTGTTCGTCGCGCTGCGTTGCCAGGCGTGCGCAGTTCTTCACCAGCGGCTGGCTGCTGCCCAGGCCTTCGGCGCGCACCTGCCGTGCCGGCAGACCGCTGTTGATGAGGATCTGCCGCACCGTCTCGGCCCGCTCGAGCGACAGGCGCTGGTTCAGCGCGGGCTGGCCCATGGGGTCGGAGTGGCCTTGCACCAGCACCTGCTGGGAAGGTTGCAGGTCGTCTTTCAGGCGCCGGGCCAATCGCACGATCTGCGCCTGCCCTTGTTCAGACAGGTGCTGCGGCCGTGAGCCGTTGAACGTGAACAGGGTCTCGGCCGACAGCGTGTAGCGCTGGGGCGCACGTGGGCTGGGCGGGGGTGCTGCGGCCTGCTGTGCCGGCAGGGGGCTGGCCACATGCAACGCGGCCGGGACGGGTGCTGGCTCGGCGTGCACCGGGCAGGGGCCGCTCGGCATGACGCGGGAGAGCACATGCGTCTGGCGGCGCAATTCGGGCAGCAGGGCCTGGGCCTGGGCAGCGCCGATGGTCCGCACCGCGGCGCCTGGCGCCTCGGGCGCGGGCACGAGCAGGTAGCGCGTCTGCCGCTCCGCAGCCTCCACCCGGGTGGCTGGGCCAGGCCGCGGGTCGGCGCCCAGGGGGCGGGCGATGTCCACGGTGATGCCGCCGGGGCAGACCTCGATTTCCGAGAAGCCGCCGGGCAGCAGCGCGGTGTGCAGCCGCCCGTCCACGAAGACTTCAGCGGGCACGCCGGCATCCTGGCGCTGCGCCGGTCGAAGGAAGACGAGCCGGGCCGCGCCGGTGTCGGCCCGCGGGCGGTCTTCGGGGCTGGCAAACGTTTGCCACGCCGGTGCGGTGTGTGCGGTGCGGGTGGGGATCAGGCCGAGAAGCAGGCCCATGGCCAGGCCAAGCGCCAGGGTGGACAGTCGGGCCAGCGCGAGCCTGGCCGTGGCCGGGCGCCGTCGATGTAGGGGCATGAGATTCGTGGAAGGGTCGGCAGGTGGCGGACAACAGCGCCGCGACAACAGCCCGCGAATCTAAGAGCAGTCGGAGGGTTCGGACCCTGCAAAATCATTAAATCTGGTCAGTCCACGAGCACGATCACCACAGCGTGGGGACTGGACCTTGGGGCCGTCTGGCGGCGGACCCCGTGGGCGGCGCTTTCGCTGCGCCTCATCCCGCCATCAGTTTGTGCACCAGGTCGGCGGTGGTGGAGGCGTTGTACTTGCGCATCAGGCGGGCGCGGTACACCTCCACCGTGCGGTGGCTCAGGCCGAGCACGCGGCCGATGGCCTTGGAGGTCAGGCCTTCCATGAGGTGCGCGGCCACCTCGCGTTCGCGCGGCGTCAGGCCTGCGGTGACCGGCCGGTGGGCGCTGAGGTCCTCGAAGCTCCAGATGCCCGCCTCGTGCGGCGCCTGGCGGTTGAGTGCCCGGCCCGTGACGTGGCACCAGAAGTTCTCGCCGGCCAGGCGCCCCCCCACGCGGCGCATGATGCGGTCGTCGGCGTACACGCCGTGCGCATTGAGGATGGGCACCAAGCGCTCGCCCATGCGCTCGTACTCGTCGGCGCTGGGGTAGAGGATGCGGAACGACTGCCCGATGAGTTGCTCGCGCTGGGCGCCGAACATCTCGCACAGGCGTTCGTTGCAGTCCACCATCACGCGGTTGCGCGACAGCACCAGGCCCACGGGGGCCAGATCGAAGGCGAGTCGGTAGTCGGCGGTCTCGAGCGGGGCGGCCGGCAGGGGTGCAGCGTTGCCGCGTGTGTGGGGCATGGGGCTTTTCTTTAGGGAAAACTACGTAAATGGCTACGTAGTATCGTATGTGCAGGACGCGGCCTGGAAAGGGCGGCGGTTTTCCGTTCTTCACCGAGACAAGGAGTGGGGTGTGAACAAGATTTATGCGTCAGCGGCTGATGCGCTCCAGGGCGTGGTCAAGGACGGCCAGCTCATGGCCGTGGGCGGCTTCGGCCTGTGCGGCATTCCCGAGGCCCTGATCGATGCGCTGCAGGCCAGCGGCGTGAAAGACCTGACGGTCATCTCCAATAACGCGGGTGTCGATGACTTCGGCCTGGGCAAGCTCCTGCAGACCCGGCAGATCCGGAAGATGATCTCCAGCTACGTGGGCGAGAACAAGGAGTTCGAGCGCCAGTACCTGGCGGGCGAGCTGGAGTTGGAGTTCACGCCGCAGGGAACGCTGGCCGAGAAGCTGCGCGCCGGCGGCGCAGGCATCCCGGCCTTCTTCACCAAGACCGGCGTGGGCACCCTGGTGGCCGAGGGCAAGGAGTTGCGCGAGTTCGAGGGCGAGACGTATGTGATGGAGCGCTCGCTGGTGCCGGCGGTCTCGCTGGTCAAGGCCGACGTGGCCGACAAGTCGGGCAACCTGCGCTTTCGC
>CAYVGD010000281.1:0-3828 GCA_964450095.1 uncultured Polaromonas sp. | reverse complement strand
GCGCTGGTGATGGCCAGCGGGCGCAGCTTGCCGGCCTGGATCTGCGGCATGGCGGTGTTGATGTTCATGAAGGACGAATCCACCTGGCCGCCGAGCAAGTCGGTCATCACCGGGCCGCCGCCGCGGTAAGGCACGTGGATGCCTGCGGTGTTGGTCTGCAGCCAGAACAACTCGGCCGTGAGGTGGTCGCTGCTGCCGTTGCCCGAGGAGGCGAAGGTCATCTTGTTCGGGTTGGCGCGCAGGAAGTTCAGCACGTCGTTGAGCGAGCGGTGCGGCGAATTGGCAGGCACCACCAGCACGTTGGGCGCCTGCACCAGCACGCTGATGGGCTCCAGGTCCTTGAGTGCGTCGTACTGCACCTTGATCAGATGAGGCGCGATCACGAAAGGGCCCAGCGAAGCCACCAGGAAGGTGTGGCCGTCGGCGGCGCTGCGGGCCACCTGGGCCGCACCGATGGTGCCCGTGGCGCCGGCCCGGTTTTCCACCACGACGGGCTTGCCCAGTCGCTCGGTCAGGTTGGCCGACAGGGTGCGGGCGATCAGGTCCGTGGAGCCGCCGGGCGGAAAGGGCACGACCAGCGTGATGGCCTTGTCGGGCCAGGCCCATGCCGATGCGCTCAGCGCGAGGGAAGCCAAAAGACCCAGGCACCAGCGGCGTGCCGGCTGGGCAGGCGATGCGTGCGAGGAAAAAAAGCTGCGCTTCATGGTGTCTCCAGGGGTGGCCGGCCTGACCCGACGGAGGGCCTCATGTCAGGGCTTGGCAGGATTTGCATTCCGCTTCAGATCGGGTATGTTATCGGTTGTCCGACAACCAGCGGCTGATTATTCACCAGCCGCCCTTCTTCGAGTCAGGGGTTTTCCCGAGTCATGAACCCAGCCACCGCACACCGCAAGCCCCGCAGCCTCGCCCTGGACCTGGTGGAGCAGCTGACCGCCGAGATCCGCGAAGGGCAGCTGCCCGCCGGCCACAAGCTGCCCACCGAGGCGGCCATCATGGAGCGCTTCGGGGTCAGCCGCACTGTGGTGCGCGAGGCGATCTCGCGGCTGCAGGCCGCAGGCCTGGCAGAAACCCGGCACGGCGTGGGCACCTTTGTGCTGGCGCCCAGCGACAACCCCGCCTTCCGGGTGAGCGCCGACCAGCTGGGCACGCTGCGCGAGGTGATCGCCCTGCTGGAATTTCGCATCAGCGTCGAAACCGAAGCCGCCGCCCTGGCCGCGGCCCGCCGCCAGCCGGAGAACCTGCAGGAGATGCGGCAGGCGCTGGATGCCTTCGCCGAGGCCGTCGAGGCCGGCCGCGACGCGCTGGTCGCCGACTTCCAGTTCCACCAAGAGGTGGCCCGCGCCACCCAGAACCCGCACTTCCTGGACCTGATGCACTCGCTGGGCCTGGGCGTCATCCCGCGCGGCCGGCTCGAGCCCCACGCCACCATCTCACCCGAGCGTCAGGCCTACCTGCGCCGCGTGAACCTGGAGCACGAGAGCATCTACAACGCCATCGCCGACCAGGACGTGGAGGCCGCCCGCGCCGCCATGCGCACGCACCTGGCCAACAGCCGCGACCGACTCCGGCGCGGCGAAACCGGGCAGAACTGAGCCCGGCCGCCGGGTTTTCCCGCATCGGCCACCCGGCCTGAAGTTGTACGATGTCTTACCATTGAATGCCATGAACCCATCCTCCTCCACTCCCCGCGTCCAGCGGATGCAGGTCATCCCGGTGGCTGGCCACGACGGCATGCTGCTCAACCTCAGCGGCGCGCACGGCCCCTTCTTCACGCGCAACCTCGTGGTGATCACCGACTCCAGCGGCCACACCGGCGTGGGCGAGGTGCCCGGCGGCGAGAAGATCCGCCAGACCCTGGAGGACGCGCGCCCCCTCATCGAGGGTCAGCCCATCGGTGACCACAACCGCCTGCTGAACGCCATGCGCCAGCGCTTTGCCGACCGCGACAGCGGCGGCCGCGGCCAGCAGACCTTTGACCTGCGCGTGGCGATCCACGCGGTCACGGCCGTGGAAAGCGCCCTGCTGGACCTGCTGGGCCAGCACCTGGGCGTGCCGGTGTGCGCCCTGCTCGGCGAAGGCCAGCAGCGCGACAAGGTCCAGATGCTGGGCTACCTGTTCTACGTGGGGGACCGCAAGAAAACCGACCTGCCCTACCGGAGCGAGCCGGGCGCCGACAACGACTGGTTCCGCCTGCGCCACGAGGAAGCGATGAGCCCCGAGGCCGTGGTGCGCCTGGCCGAGGCGGCCGAGAAGCGCTACGGCTTCCAGGACTTCAAGCTCAAGGGCGGCGTGCTCCGGGGCGAGGAAGAGGTGGAGGCCGTCCGCGCGCTGCACGAGCGCTTTCCGAAGTCCCGCATCACGCTGGACCCCAACGGCGGCTGGCTGCTGAAAGACGCGGTGCGCCTGCTGCGCGACCTGCACGGCGTGCTCGCCTATGCCGAAGACCCCTGCGGCGGCGAAGGCGTGTTCTCCGGCCGCGAGGTGATGGCCGAATTCCGCCGCGCCACTGGACTGCCGACGGCCACCAACATGGTGGCCACCGACTGGCGCGAGATGGCGCACAGCATCCAGCTGCAGTCGGTGGACATTCCGCTGGCCGACCCGCACTTCTGGACGCTGCAGGGCTCGGTGCGCGTGGCGCAGCTTTGCCAGATGTACGACCTGACCTGGGGCTCGCATTCGAACAACCACTTCGATGTGTCGCTGGCCATGTTCACGCACTGCGCGGCCGCCGCGCCGGGCAAGGTCACGGCGATCGACACGCACTGGATCTGGCAGGACGGCCAGTTCCTCACGAAAGAGCCGCTGCAGATCGAAGGCGGCTGCGTGGAAGTGCCTCCCAAGCCCGGGCTGGGCATCGAGCTCGACATGGACGCCGTGATGAGGGCCCATGCCCTCTACCAGCAGCACGGCCTGGGCGCACGCGACGACGCGATCGCCATGCAGTACCTGGTCCCGGGCTGGAAGTTCAACAACAAGATGCCCTGCATGGTGCGCTGAACAGGCGCACCGTTTTCTCTTTTCATCGGGCAGCGCCCCGCGCGCCGCTCCCCCAGCGCACAAGGACTTCTAAATGAAACTCGGATTCATCGGCCTCGGCATCATGGGTGCGCCCATGTGCGGCCACCTGCTGGCCGCCGGCCACACGCTCTTTGCCCAGTCGCGCAGCGGCGTGCCGCAGGCCCTGCTCGATGCGGGGGCCCACGCCTGCAAGACCGCAGCCGAGGTGGCGCAGCAGGCCGACATCGTCTTCCTCATGGTGCCGGACACACCGCATGTGGAAGAGGTGCTGTTCGGCGAGCACGGCGTGGCCCAGGGCCTGCAAGCTTCGGCCACTGCACCGGGCGGCCGGGTGGGCAAGGCCGTGGTGGACATGAGCTCGATCTCGCCGATCGCCACCAAGCAGTTCGCCGAGCGCATCCAGGCGCTGGGCTGCGACTACCTGGACGCGCCGGTCTCCGGCGGCGAAGTCGGCGCCAAGGCGGCGAGCCTGACCATCATGGTGGGCGCCACGGAAGCATCGTTTGCGCGGGTCAAGCCGCTCTTTGAATTGATGGGCAAGAACATCACGCTGGTGGGCGGCGTGGGGGACGGCCAGACCTGCAAGGTGGCCAACCAGATCATCGTGGCGCTCAACATCGAGGCCGTGGGCGAGGCCCTGCTGTTCGCTGCCAAGGCCGGCGCCGACCCGGCCAAGGTGCGCAGTGCGCTGATGGGCGGCTTCGCTGCCAGCCGCATCCTGGAAGTGCACGGCGAGCGCATGGTCAAGCGCACCTTCAACCCGGGCTTTCGCATCGAGCTGCACCAGAAGGACCTCAAGCTCGCGCT
>CAYVGD010000280.1:0-3838 GCA_964450095.1 uncultured Polaromonas sp. | reverse complement strand
GGCGCTGGCGCCTTCCACCGGGCTGTAGGCAAAGCAGCCGGCGCGGTCGATGCGCGCCTCGCGCACGAAGTCCAGGAGGTGCTCGAACTCTTCTTACGTTTCGCCCGGAAACCCGGCAATGAACGTGCTGCGGACCACGAGCTCCGGGCAGGCCTCGCGCCAGCGCTGGATGCGCTCGAGGTTGCGCTCGCCACTGGCCGGCCGCTTCATGCGGCGCAGCACCTCGGGGTGGCTGTGCTGGAACGGCACGTCGAGGTAGGGCAGCACCAGGCCCTCGGCCATGAGCGGAATCAGCTCATCCACGCTGGGATAGGGATACACGTAGTGCAGCCGCACCCAGGCGCCGTGCGGCTGCGCCAACTCGCCCAGGGCGCGCGCCAGTTCCAGCGTGCGCATCTTGACCGGCTTGCCGTCCCAGAAGCCGGTGCGGTACTTGGTGTCCACGCCGTAGGCCGAGGTGTCCTGGCTGATGACCAGCAGTTCCTTGACGCCCCCTTCAAAGAGGGCTTGGGCCTCCTTGAGCACGTCGCCGATCGGGCGTGAAACCAGGTCGCCCCGCATGGACGGGATGATGCAGAAGGTGCAGCGGTGGTTGCAGCCCTCGCTGATCTTGAGGTAGGCGTAGTGCCGGGGTGTGAGCTTGATGCCTGCGGCACCGAAAGGCTGCGGCACCAGGTCCAGGAAAGGGTCGTGCGGCTTGGGCAGGTTCTGGTGCACCGCATCCATCACCTCCTGGGTGGCGTGCGGGCCGGTGACAGCCAGCACACTGGGGTGCAGGCTCTTGACCAAGTTCTGGCCGCCATCGCCGGTCTTGGCGCCCAGGCAACCCGTCACGATGACCTTGCCGTTTTCAGCCAGCGCCTCGGCGATGGTGTCCAGGCTTTCCTTGACGGCGTCGTCAATGAAGCCGCAGGTGTTGACGATCACGAGGTCCGCGCCGTCGAAGGTCTTGGAGGTCTGGTAACCCTCTGCGCTGAGTTGCGTGAGGATGAGTTCGGAGTCGGTGAGCGCCTTGGGGCAGCCCAGGCTCACGAAGCCCACGCGGGGCGCCGCTGCGGGGGCGTCACGGTCGGGCGAAAGGATGGCATCGGTCATCGCCTGATTGTCTCAGACGCGTCTTGCCTCAGGCGCCAGGCCGCGTGAGTCCCACTGGCATGCCGCTAAAGTAACGCTCCGTCTTTCCTGGACCGAACGGTCTGCGCCACACAAAAATGATCCTCGAACTTGCCGACATCCGCATCCAACCCGGCCAGCAGGCCGCCTTCGACGCCGCCATTGAACACGGCGTCACCCAAGTGATCGCCAAGGCCAAGGGCTTTCGCGGCTACAAGGTCAACCGGGGCATCGAATCGCCCGAGCGCTACCTGTTGCAGATCTTCTGGGACACGCTGGAGAACCACACTGTCGATTTCCGCCAGTCCAGCGCCTTCGCGGAGTGGCGGTCCATCGTCGGGCCGTTTTTTGCAACGCCGCCGGTGGTCGAGCATTTCGACTTGGTGGTCAAGTCCGACTGAGGCGGACCTCCGGCACGCTCAGGCCGGGCCGACCGCCCGGCCATCGTGGCCGGCCACCAGCTTGCCCAGCAGCGCCTCGAGTTGCTCTCTTTCGTCCGGGCTGAGCGGGGCCACCAGGCGCTCCTGGGTCTTGCCAGCCGCGCGCGTCATCTTCAGGGCCACCGCTTGGCCTTCGGCCGTGATCCACAAGCGCTTGCGGCGCCGGTCGCGGGCGTCTGCCTCGCGGCGCACCCAACCCTTGGCCTCCAGCCTGCCGATCACCGAGCCCGAGGTCGCTGCATCGAAGGCCACGCGCGCGGCCAGGCTCACCTGGTCCTGGCCGGGCTCGTCCATCAGCGCGTTGAGGATGGCGAACTGCACGGGCGTGACGCCGAAGTCGGCCGCTTCGTCCATGAACAAGGCCACGGCCACCTGGTGGGCGCGGCGGATCAGGTGGGCCGGTGCGCGGCCGAAATCGAAACTCCTGGGCATGCGCGCAGTGTAGTGTCCGGCTCAGGGTCAACCCGAGGTGCGACCTGCGTGAAAGCCACGATGACTGCAGGGCGCGGCACGTATCCAATCAACGATCAGAACCTTTTTCGACTTCGCATGAGCTTCACCCACACCCCCAGCCCCCTCACGGCCGTTCCAGTCGTGGGATCCGCCAGTCTGTTCCCCGTGCGCCGCATTTACTGCGTGGGCCGAAACTATGTGGAACACGCCAAGGAAATGGGCTTCACCGGCCGGGAGGCGCCTTTTTTCTTCCTCAAGCCCGCCGATGCGCTGGTGGTTGCGCCCACCGGCCAGACCGCCAACATCGCCTACCCGCCCCAGACCCAGAACCTGCACCATGAAATCGAGCTGGTGGTGGCGATCGGCCGGGGTGGACGCAACATCGCGGCAGCGGACGCCCCGCACCACATCTTTGGCTATGCGGTGGGACTGGACATGACCCGCCGCGACCTGCAGAACGAGATGAAAAAACTCGGCCGGCCCTGGTGCATCGGCAAGGCCTTCGACCAATCGGCGCCCATGGGGCCGATCACGCCCGCTGCCCAGGCGGGCCGGGTGGATGCTGCCGACATCTTCCTGAAAGTGGACGGGCAGGACCGCCAGCGCAGCAGCATCGACAAGCTGATCTGGAGCGTGGCGGAGATCATCGAACACCTCTCGGCTGCCTGGGAGCTGCAACCCGGCGACCTGATCTTCACCGGCACCCCCGAGGGCGTGGCGGCGGTCCGGCCCGGCGACCTGATGGAAGGCGGCATCACCGGCCTGGGCGAGCTGCGCGTGCGGGTGGCCTGAGGCACAGGCGTGCGCCCAGTGCGGTACGGCGCGGTGCGGCGCATCGTGCTTGTCAAGGGGCGGTGCGCCCGGCAAAGCCAACTAAACTGCCGGCATGCAGCGCCCCCCTCTCAAGCATTGCCGCGAATGCGGTACGCCCGTGGTGTACCGACTGCCCGACGACGGGGACACCCGCGAACGGGCCATCTGCACGGCCTGCCACACCGTCCACTATGAAAACCCGCTGAACGTGGTCGGCACCGTCCCGGTCTGGGGCGACACGGGCGAGCAGGTGCTGCTGTGCAAGCGCAACATCGAGCCGCGCCGCGGCAAGTGGACGCTGCCGGCCGGCTTCATGGAACTGGGCGAAACCACCTCACAGGGCGCCGCCCGTGAAACCGATGAAGAAGCCGGCGCCAGCATCGAGCTGCAGGAGCTTTTCACGGTGATGAACGTGGTGCGCGTGGGGCAGGTCCACCTGTTCTACCGCGCGCGGCTGCTGAGCACGCACTTCAACCCCGGCCATGAAACCATGGAAGCGCGCCTCTTCACGGAGGACCAGATTCCCTGGGACGAGATCGCCTTCCGGACGGTGCGCGAGACCCTGGAGCGCTACTTCGACGACCGCCGCAAGGGCCGCTGGGGCGTGCACACCATCGACATCGCCTGAGGCCCCTCGCCCGTCGCCTCTTCCGGTCTGAGCCCCGGCTCACCGCCTTGCACGGCCCCGTCTGCGGCCGTGCCCCCGCCTTTGATTGCCATCCATGTTCAAGACCCTGTCCTATTACCGCCTCGAAAATTTCCAAGCACCCGATGACCAGGCCCTGGAGCAGGCGCTGGCCGCCGGCGGCTTCACCCCCTGCGGCCCGACCCAACCCGAGTCCAGCGGCTGGGTGCCGCCGCGCGGACGCAAGAGCGTGGCCCTGGCCGAGCGCATCGGCCCGCACCTGTTGCTGGAGCTGTGCACCGAACGCCGGCCGCTGCCAAGCTCGGCGGTCAACGCCGCCCTGGAAGAGCGCATCGAGGAATACACGCAGGAGAGCGGCCGCGAACGGGGGGGC
>CAYVGD010000279.1:1611-3839 GCA_964450095.1 uncultured Polaromonas sp. | reverse complement strand
CCTTCTCGTACTCGGTGATGGCCTCGCGCGGGATGCTGGCACGGCATACACCGTGGAAGCCGTCGCAGCCGGCGATGAAATCGCAATGCACCTCGTGACTCTGGCCGTCCTTGACGTAGCGCACCACGGGCGCCTGGCTGTCGTAGCCCTCGATGCTGACATCGCCGGCCTCGTACACGGTCTTCAGGCCCTGGGCCTGCCGCGCGGCCATGAGGTCGCGGGTGACCTCGGTCTGGCCGTAGACGATCACCTGCCGGCCATCGGTGAGCTTTTTCATGTCGATGCGGTGGCGCTCGCCCTTGAACAGCATGTCAAAGCCCGTGTGGATCAGGCCTTCGCGGTGCATGCGCTCGCCCACGCCCGCCTCGTCGACCAGGTCCATGGTGACCTGCTCCAGCACGCCGGCGCGGATGCGGCCGAGCACGTAGTCAGGACTCTGGCGTTCGATGATGATGGCGTCGATGCCGGCGCGGTGAAGCAGCTGGCCGAGCAGCAGGCCGGATGGGCCGCCGCCGATGATGGCCACTTGGACGCGTTGGGTGCTCATGCGTGTCTCCTGGAGATGTTGCGTGTGTGGGTGGGATGCGGGCCGCCGCGGCCAGGTGAGAAAAGGCGAACGCGGCAAGTGGCTGCAAGCTTAGGCCCGGTCACCCCGGGCAGCCAGCGGGAGCGCGGGGCTATTGGCCGATATTCGCCGCGCTTGTGCGATCATCGCGCAGCCGCATTTCTTGTTCACAGCCGGGCTGCACCCATGACTTCCAAGGCCACGACCGCTCCTGCCTCCCCCGCAGCCGCCCTGCGCAGGCCCCCCGCCCGCAGCGCGGACAAGCCCGCCATCGCCAAGGCCGACCTGATCGAGGGCATGGCCAAGGGCATGGCGGTGCTGGAGAGTTTCGACACCCAGCGCCAGCGGCTCAACGCCACGCTGGCCGCCGAGCGCGCCGGCATCACCCGGGCTGCCGCCCGGCGGCACCTGCTGACGCTGGCGCACCTGGGCTACCTGGAGACCGATGGCAGCTACTACTGGCTGGCGCCGAAGGTGCTGCGTTTTTCTGGGAGTTACCTGGCCACGTCGCGCCTGCCGCGCGCGGTACAGCCCACGCTCAACCGGCTCGCGGCGCAGACGCAGGAGTCGTTTTCGGTGGCTGTGCTCGACGGCAGCGAAGTGGTCATCATCGGCCGCAGTGGCTTTGAATGGCGGCCCAACGCGGAAGGCGGGCGCACCCCGGCGCGGCTCATGGCCTACGGGCTGCACCTGGGGGCGCGACTGCCCGCGCACGCCACCTCCACGGGGCGGGTGCTGCTGTCGGCCCTGCCGCGCGCGGAGCTCAATCCGTGGATTCAGTCGCGGCTGGTGGGCGGCAACCTTCCCCGCCTGACCGCGCACACGGTCACCGAGCCGCGCCGCTTCAAGGAACTGCTGGACCGGGTGCGCCAGCAGGACCATTGCGTGGCCCGCGAGGAGCATGAACTGGGCGTGCATGCGCTGGCCGTGCCCCTGCGGGACCTGCAGGGCCGCACCCTGGCCGCACTCAACGTGGTGACCTCGCCGGCCCGGCTGGAAGAGCGGGTGCTGCAGCGCGACCTGCTGCCGCTGCTGCTGGATGCGGCGCGTGAACTGCGGGAGTTGCTCTGAGCGCTGCGCTGGTTGGATGGTTTGGGGAAAGTTGCCTGCGCGCGGGTTTGTGGCACGGGTTACCGCCAGTGCTGAAGGGGCAGACGTGCCGTGGGTGTGCCGTGGGTGTGCCGTGGATGTGCCGTGGATGCGCCATGGATGGGCGGTGGTGTGGCCGCGTTGTTGCGAGACCTTGGCTCGATCGTGCTGCGATGCTCGGCTGGTGTTGCCGGCGGGGCAGAGGCGCCATGGCCCGTCGGGTTCGTTGTGGCGAGCGCTGGGCCACTGACTCGCGCGGGTCGGGGGTGGTGCGGAGCGGGCAGACGCGTCGCGGCCAGGCAGTGACGCGGCGGCTTCGGCGCGGGGGTCGCGGCGTGACTGCCTTGCGCGGCTCGACCGTCCAGGGCCCGCTCGGCAACTCGCCCCTGACGGGGCTCGGGCAGGCTGAGCTTTTCGCCCTGGCCGCCCTGCGCTGCTCAGCCCCGCAGAGGCCCCGCAACGACGCTGCCCGGCCGCGTCGCTTGGCCCGCGGCCGCGGTGCGGCGGCGCTGTGATGCGGTGATGCGGTGATGCGGTGATGCGGTGATGCGGTGATGCGGTGATGCGGTGATGC
>CAYVGD010000279.1:0-1511 GCA_964450095.1 uncultured Polaromonas sp. | reverse complement strand
GGTGGTGCGGTGGTGCGGTGGTGCGGTGATGACGTGGTGCGGTGAGGTCACGAGGAGCGCGGCTTGTCGAGCAGGCGTGGCGGTTCCGGGATGTGATGCACTCGGCGCAGTGCTGCGTCGGTGGCCGGTGGCCAGGGAAGGCCGCAAGGCACCGTGAGAACGCGAAAGACTCAGCGCCCTTGTATGCGTTTGAGAGCCGCGCAGGTCAGCTCAAGGGTGCTTCAAACCGCGGAGCAGTGTTCGTCCCCAGCCCGGAGCGCACAGCGGGGCTTGTCCAGACCGGCCCAGGCGAAAAAAAAGCCGCCCCACCCGAAGGTGGCGGCGGCCAGGCTCATCAAGAATCCAATCGTTTGTCAGGCCATGCGGCAGCCGGTGCCCGAGTCGGCCAGGGCCTTGGCGGCCACGCCCAGCACCTTGTTCTCCTTGTTCTCCACCACGCGCAGGTAGATGTCCTGCACCGGGTTGTGCGAGGGGCTCATGGTCCAGCGGCCGCGCGGGCTGTCGATGGCCGCGCCCTCCATGGCCTTGATCAGGGCCTGCTTGTTGCCGATGTCGCCACGCACCGCGTTGGCCCCCTGGATCAGCAGCAGGCCGCTGTCGTAGCCCTGCACGGCGTACACGTCGGGCTGCATCTTGAAAGACTTTGCGTACTCGAGGCGGAACTTGTTGTTGCGAGGCGTGTTGAGCGAGTCGCTGTAGTGCAGCGTGGTCATCACGCCATCGGCGGCGGGGCCGGCGGCATCGAGCACGCCCTCGGTGAGGAAGCCCGAACCCCACAGCGGGATGCGGCCTTTGAGGCCTGCGGCCGCGTAGTCGCGGATGAACTTGGCCGCGCCGCCGCCTGCGAAGAAGCAGGCCACCGCGTCGGGCTTGAGCGATGCGATCTCGGTCAGCAGCGCCTGGAACTCCACGTTGGGGAAGGGCAGGTTGAGTTCCTTGATGATCTGGCCGCCCGCGGCGGTGTAGCTTTCCTTGAAGCCCTCGTAGGCTTCGTCCCCTGCGGCGTATTTCCAGGTGATCCAGACCGCCTTCTTCAGGTTGCGCTGCACCATGGGCTGGCCGAGTGCGCGCGTGGGCTGGGAGTTGCTGAAGGATGTGCGGAAGACGTTGGGTGCGCACAACTGGCGCGTGGCCGCGTGCACGCCGGCGTTCGGGATGATGTTGATCACGCCCGAGTCGCGCGCCACCTTCTGGATGCCCATCTGCACGCCGGAGTGCACGGTGCCCACGAGCACGTCGACCTTGTCGCGCTGCACCAGCTTGTTGGCGTTCTCGATGCCCTTGGACGGCTCGGACTCGTCGTCCACCTTGAAGAACTCGACCTCACGGCCGCCAATCTTGCCGCCCTGTTCATTGAGGGCCATGCGAAAGCCGTTTTCGATGGCCACGCCCAACTGGGCGAAGGTGCCGGTGTAGGGCAGCATGAAGCCCACGCGCACCTTGTCGGATTGCGCGCGAACGATCTGCGGCAGCAGCAGACCGGAGGACGCGGCACCGATGACGGCGGCACT
>CAYVGD010000278.1:0-3847 GCA_964450095.1 uncultured Polaromonas sp. | reverse complement strand
TGGCTGTCGACGGGATGTCAATTCCGCGTCATCCGGCTGGAAGAGAATGCCGCCGCGGTCCGCGGGGCGCCTCCCAGAGGCGCCATCCAGACCCGGAGGTCCGACGGAGCGAGAAGGCTTTTGCGGCCCGGACATCAGCAAGTGACAGATCGCGATCCCGAGCTTGCAGATGACGCCGGCCCAGAGGAATTCAAGCCCCTGACGGCCCAGGAGGCCGCCGCTTGGCGGGCCAGGCACCCGGCGATGTCGCCCTGGCGTGTGCTGGTCTGGCAGGCCGCTGCAGGTGCGGCGCTGGCGGGGTTGCTTGGGCTGGCCGGTCGCCCTGAATGGGCGGCTTCGGCGGCCTGGGGTGCATTCTCGGTCTGGCTTCCGGCCCTGGTGTTCGCCAGGGCCTTGTCGCGCCAGGCGCGGCGCGGTCAGGCGGGATCTGCCTTGGCAGGTTTCTTCGTCTGGGAGGGGGTCAAGGTCGTCTTGACGGTGGCGCTGCTTCTGGTGGCGCCCAAGGTGGTGGCGGGTCTGAACTGGCTGGCTTTGCTGGTTGGATTCGTGGTCACGATGAAGATGTATGGGCTGGCGATGTGGCTGCACCTGAGGCAGCTGTCGCGGGTCAAAGATTGAACTTGGACGGATTGGTGACTTATGGCTGCTGAAAACACCGGCGCAAATGGCCCCTCGGCTGGGGAGTACATCCAGCATCACCTGCAGCACCTGCAGATGAATTTTGATTTCCAGGCCGTCAAGCAGACCAGCATCGTCGACTTCAGCCTGTTCAACGTCGACTCCGTTTTCTATTCCGTGGTGCTCGGCGCCCTGGGCTGCTTCCTGCTCTGGCTGGGTGCGCGCAAGGCCACCGCGGGCGTGCCCGGACGTTTCCAGGCCGCCATCGAGATCCTGAGCGAGATGGTGGAGAACCAGGCCCGCGGCGTCATCCACAACGCCAAGAGCCGCAAGCTGATCTCCCCGCTGGCGCTGACCGTGTTTGTCTGGATCTTCCTGATGAACGCCATGGACATGCTGCCCGTCGACCTGCTGCCGGCCCTCTGGCATTCCGCAGGCCCGGCCATGGGCTTCAAGGATTACATGCGCGTGGTGCCCACCGCCGACCTGTCCACCACGCTGGGCCTGTCCATGTCGGTGCTGCTGGTGTGCCTGTTCTACAACATCAAGATCAAGGGCCTGGGCGGCTGGGCGCATGAGCTCATCGCCGCACCCTTTGGAAACCACTGGGCCCTGTATCCGGTGAACTTCCTGATGCAGGTCATCGAGTACGTCGCCAAGACCGTCTCCCACGGCATGCGACTGTTCGGCAACATGTTTGCAGGTGAACTGGTGTTCATGCTGATCGCCCTGATGGGTGGCGGCTGGGCACTGTCAGCCACGGGCGTGGGCCTGGCCATCGGCCATGTCATCGCCGGAACCGTGTGGACGCTGTTCCACATCCTCGTGATCACCCTGCAAGCCTTCATCTTTATGATGTTGACGCTGATCTATACCGGTCAAGCGCACGACGCACATTGATGTTGACCCTCTGATTTCTTTCACTTTTCCACCAACCTTTAGGAGCATCTCATGGAAAACATTCTCGGCCTCGTTGCACTGGCTTGCGGTCTGATCGTCGGCCTGGGCGCCATTGGCGCCTCCATCGGCATCGCGCTGATGGGCGGCAAGTTCCTGGAGTCTTCGGCACGCCAGCCCGAGCTGATGAACGACCTGCAGACCAAGATGTTCATTCTGGCCGGTCTGATCGACGCCGCCTTCCTGATCGGCGTGGCCATCGCCCTGCTGTTCGCCTTCGCCAACCCCTTCGTGCTGCGCTGATCGCCCTTCCCCTTCCCACAAGCCCTAGAAGGATTGAGACGTGAACATCAACGCAACTCTGTTCCTGCAGGCTGTCGTTTTCGCGATCCTGGTGTGGTTCACGATGAAATTCGTGTGGCCCCCGATCACCAAAGCGCTGGACGAGCGGGCTCAAAAAATCGCTGACGGTCTGGCTGCTGCCGACAAGGCCAAGTCTGAACTCACACTCGCTAACAAGCGTGTCGAGGAGGAGCTGGCCAAGTCGCGCAATGATGCGACCGTGCGCATGGCTGAAGCCGAGCGTCGTGCCCAGGGCATGATCGACGAAGCCAAGGCGCGCGCCTCGGAAGAGGCGGCCAAGATCATCGCCGCCGCCAAGGCCGAGGCCGAGCAGCAGTCTGTTCGGGCACGCGAGGCCCTGCGCGAGCAGGTGGCCGTGCTGGCCGTCAAGGGTGCCGAGCAGATCCTGCGCAAGGAAGTCAACGCCAGCGTGCATGCCGACCTGCTGGGTCGCCTGAAAACCGAGCTGTAAAACATGGCTGAACTTGCCACCATCGCCCGCCCCTACGCTGAGGCCTTGTACAAGGCCTGCGGTGCGGAGCTGGCCGCCACGTCTGCCTGGCTCGACGAGTTGGCCGCCATCGCGGCCGACGAGCAGCTGCAGCAGCTGGCGGCCAACCCCAAGGTCACGGCACAGCAGACTTTCGACGTGATCACTTCGGTGGCCAAGGCGGCCCTGCCTGAAAAGGCCAGGAACTTCCTGCGCACCGTCATCGACAACGGTCGCCTGTCCGCGCTGCCGGACATCGCCAGCCAGTTCCGCGCCCTGGTCAATGCCCAGGCCGGCTCTTCGGATGCCGTGGTTCACAGTGCCTTCCCCATGGATGCGGCCGCCGTGGCCGACCTCGCCGCCACCCTGGAGCGCCGCTTCGGCCGCAAGCTCAATGTGCAGGTGCAGGTCGACCCCGAAGTGATCGGCGGCGTGCGCGTCGTGGTGGGTGACGAGGTGCTCGACGCCTCGGTCAAAGCCCGTTTGGAACAAATGAAAGTGGCGCTGATCGCCTGAGCCTGCGCGCGAGCCGCCAACACAACCCTTGAAAGAAGGAAAGAGTCATGCAACTCAATCCCGCAGAAATTTCTGAACTGATCAAAAGCCGCATCGAAGGCCTGGGCGCGGGCGCCGACATCCGCAACCAGGGCACCGTGGTGTCCGTGGCAGACGGCATCGTGCGCATTCACGGCTTGTCTGACGTGATGCAGGGTGAGATGCTGGAATTCCCCGCCAACGCCGCAGGCGTGCCGACCTTCGGCCTGGCGCTGAACCTCGAGCGTGACTCGGTCGGCGCCGTGATCCTGGGCGAGTACGAGCACATCGCCGAAGGCGACACCGTCAAGTGCACGGGCCGCATCCTGGAAGTGCCCGTCGGCCCCGAGCTGATCGGCCGCGTGGTCAACGCCCTGGGCCAGCCCATCGACGGCAAGGGCCCGATCAACGCCAAGATGACCGACGTGATCGAGAAGGTCGCCCCCGGCGTGATCGCGCGCAAATCCGTGGACCAGCCGATGCAGACCGGCCTGAAGTCCATCGACTCCATGGTGCCCGTGGGCCGTGGCCAGCGCGAGCTGATCATCGGTGACCGCCAGACCGGCAAGACCGCCGTCGCCATCGACGCGATCATCAACCAAAAAGGTCAGAACATGACCTGCGTTTACGTCGCCATCGGCCAGAAGGCGTCGTCGATCAAGAACGTGGTGCGCGCCCTCGAGCAGGCTGGCGCCATGGAATACACCATCGTGGTGGCCGCCTCCGCTTCCGAGTCCGCCGCCATGCAGTACGTGTCGGCCTACTCCGGCTGCACCATGGGCGAGTACTTCCGCGACCGCGGCCAGGACGCCCTGATCGTCTACGACGACCTGTCCAAGCAGGCCGTGGCCTACCGCCAGATCTCGCTGCTGCTGCGCCGCCCGCCGGGCCGCGAAGCCTACCCGGGCGACGTGTTCTACCTGCACAGCCGCCTGCTGGAGCGCGCCGCGCGCGTGTCGGAGGACT
>CAYVGD010000277.1:0-3855 GCA_964450095.1 uncultured Polaromonas sp. | reverse complement strand
CCCCTGTTCGCCCATGCGGGGCTGGCGCTGGCCATCGGGCTGGGGGCGCTGGTCAATGCCCTGTGGCTGCTGGTGGGCCTGGTCCGGCGCAGGAGCTTCATGCCACTGCCCGGCTGGCCGCGCTTCGTGCTGCAGGTGGCCGCCGCCAGTGCCCTGCTCGGGGTGTGGCTGGTGGCGGCCGCGCACTTTCTCGACTGGACCGGCCTGCGCAGCCAAGCCGGGACACGCATCGGCCTGCTGGCCGGCGTGCTGGCCGGCGCGGCCCTGCTGTACTTTGGCGCGCTGCGGCTGTTCGGCCTGAACTTCAGGCGCCTGCTCGGACGCTGAGGCCAGGCCCCGTCCGGCCTGCGATGACGGCTGGCCGCGGCAAAGCCCGCTTGCACTTGCAACCGGGACCGCCCCCCCGAACTTGTGAGACAGTTGGGGGCATGCGTTTGAACTTCGACGTGCCCACGCCGCTGGAGTACTTCTCCAAGCTGGTGCAAAGCGATGAGCATTTCCCTTTGCTGGAGGCTGCGGTCTGCGTGGCCCAGGACGAGTACCCCGACCTCGACGTGCAGCAGGTGCTGGGCGACGTGGACCAGCTGCTGGCCCGCCTGAAGCGCCGCCTGCCCCTGGACGCGCCGCCGCTGCAGCGTCTGCGCGTGCTCAACCAGTTCTTCTTCCGCGACCTGAACTTCGGCGGCAACCTCAACGACTACTACGACCCGGACAACAGCTACATCAATGCGGTGCTGCGCACGCGGCGCGGCATCCCTATCACGCTGGCGGTGCTGTGGCTGGAACTGGCCAACGGCCTGGGCCTGCAGGCCCGCGGGGTGGCCTTCCCGGGGCACTTCATGGTCAAGGTGAGCCTGCCCAAGGGCCAGGTGGTGATCGACCCCTTCACCGGGCAGTCCCTCAGCCGCGAGGAACTCTCGGAGCGGCTGGAGCCCTTTCGCCAGCGCAGCGGCCTGGTCGACGATTTCGAGGTGCCCATCGGCCTGTACCTCCAGGCGGCCGCGCCGCGCGAGATCATTGCGCGCATGCTGCGCAACCTCAAGGAAATCCACAAATCCCAGCAGGACTGGGTGCGGCTGATCGCCGTGCTCGACCGCCTGCTGCTGGTGCAGCCCGAGGCCTGGGCCGAGTACCGCGACCGGGGCCTGGCCTGGGCTGAGCAGGGCGAGCCCGCCCGCGCCCTCACCGACCTGCAGACCTACGTGACCCACGTCGAGGAAGCGCTCGACCTGGACCTCGTCGGCCAGCGCATGGCCGAGCTGCGCCGCACCCTGGGCTGAGTTCCCACGCTTTTTTCCTGAGCAGGGAAAGCTCATCCCTGCTGTGAGCATTTGCAACGTTTGGGTGCAGCATGTAATCGGCGTTGACCCTGGCGCCGGGCAGGCTTTACCTTGGAATCCCGCCTTCGCATCCCCTGCCGGCGCCTGCCGCAGCGAAGGGCTTGTTTCACTTTGCCAAGGAGTTGCCATGCATTGCCTCAAGCGTCTGATCGCCTCTGTCCTGATCGCCAGCACCGCCCTGATGGGCCTGCCCATCACGGCTCAAGCCTCGGTGGTAGGCACCGAGGAAGCCATCAGCACAGCCAGCGCGGCAGCCGACCGCGACAAGGTGGGCAGCTTCCTGCAGCGTGAAGACGTGCGCAGCGCCTTGCAGGCCCGCGGTGTCGATCCGAAGGCCGCGGCCGACCGCATCCAGGCCCTGAGCGACCAGGAGGTGGCGCAACTGGCCGAGCAGATCGATCAGGCCCCGGCCGCCGGCGCCGACGTCCTGGGCTTCTTCCTCGTGCTCTTCGTGGTTCTGCTGATCACCGACGCGCTGGGCATGACCAAGGTCTTTCCCTTCACCCGCTCGATGCGCTGATGCACCAGGCCATGGGACGCTGGCAGGCCCCAGGGCCTGCCTCGCTGCCCACGGCGCCCGGCCGGCCCACGAGGGCAGGCCGGGCCGCCCTGTGGTGGCGGCTGGCGGGGCTGCTGACCCTGCTGCTGCTCCTGGCCGGCTGCGCCACGCCGCAACTGGCCCACCTGCAGAAAACCGCCCCGGACCTGCCCCCGGTGGCCGAGGTCCGGGCCGTGCCTTTTTTCCCCCAGGAGGAGTACCAGTGCGGCCCCGCATCGCTGGCCATGGTCGCGCAGCATGCCGGCCGCTCGGTCACGCCCGAGGCACTGCGCGCACAGGTCTACCTGCCCGATCGCCAGGGGTCGCTGCAGATCGAGATGCTGGCCGCCGCGCGCCGGCAGGGGCTGGTGGCGCTGGTCATCGAGCCGGAGCTGTCGGCGCTGTTGCGCCAGGTGTCGGCCGGGCGGCCCGTGGTGGTGCTGCAGAACCTGTCCCTGCCCTGGGCGCCCTTGTGGCATTACGCCGTGGTGATCGGTTACGACCTCGGTGCGCAGAGCATCACCTTGCATTCCGGGTTGAACGAGCGCCTTTCCATGCCGCTGTCCACCTTTGAGCGCACCTGGGCGCGTGGCCGCCACTGGGCGATGCTGGCACTGGCGCCGGAGCAGATGCCCCAGGGCCTGCAGCCCCAGTCCTGGCTCCAGGCCTCCGCGGCGCTGGAGCGCGTTCACGGCCAGGCGGCGTCCGCGGCCTATGTGTCGGCCACGCGCGCCTGGCCCGAGGACCCCATGCCCTGGCTGGGCCTGGGCAACACCCGCTACGCCCAGGGTGAGCGCGAGGCGGCCGCACAGGCCTACGAGCAGGCCACGCGCCTGGCGCCCGGCTTCGCCGACGCATGGAACAATCTTGCGCAGGTGCGGCTGGAGCAGCAGCGCTGGGAAGAGGCCGCGCAGGCCGTCGAGCGTGCGGTCACCCTGGGCGGGCCGCGGCTGGAGCGCTACCGGGCGCTGCAGCGCCAGGTGCTCAGCCGAAGGCCGGAGGGTTCCCGCTCCTGATTCATCGCAGGACGGACGGAGCGGGCGCGGGCATCGCGTTCCGGGCTCCCGCACCGAACTGGTTTATCCGCGGGGGCCTGCGCGTTTTTGGGGAGCCAGCTCATGGACAGCGCCAGCCGGCCAGCAGCAGAGCACTCTCAGAGCACCGGCAGAGCACCGGCAGGGGGCCCAGAAAGCGCCAATCCATGACGGAGTGACTGCCCCTTCGCCTCAGGCAGGTTCAGGGGCGTGGCTCAGCGCACCACCACCTGGGCGCCGTCGCCACGTGGGGCGATGCGGCCGATCTCGTGCACCTGCTCGCCCGCGCTGCGCAGCGTCCGGGCCGTGGCCTCGGCCTGGGCGGCGTCCACCACCACGACCATGCCGATGCCGTTGTTGAAGGTGCGGTTCATCTCCTGGTCGTCGATGGCCGCGGTCTTCTGAAGCCAGGCGAAGAGTTCGGTCTGGGGCCAGCTGCCCTTGACCAGGTGCGCCGCCAGGCCCTCGGGCAGCACGCGCGGGATGTTCTCCAGCAGGCCGCCGCCGGTGATGTGCGCCAGCGCCTTGATGCCGCCACCCGCGGCGGCATCTCCTGAACCCGGGTGCTGGGCCAGGGCCTGCAGCACACTCTTGACGTACAAGCGCGTGGGCGCCATCACCGCTTGGCGGAAGGGCTGGCCGTCCAGCGTGGCGGGGAGGCTCCCTGCGGCACGCTCGATGCACTTGCGCACCAGCGAAAAGCCGTTGGAATGCACGCCGCTGGAGGCCAGGCCCAGCACCACGTCGCCGGCGGCCACGTTCTGGCCAGTGAGGATCTTGGCTTTTTCAACCGCACCGACGGCAAAGCCGGCCAGGTCGTACTCGCCGGCCGGGTACATGCCGGGCATCTCGGCGGTCTCGCCGCCAATGAGCGCGCAGCCCGAAAGCTCGCAGCCCCGGGCAATGCCGCCCACCACAGCGGCTGCGGTGTCCACGTCCAGCT
>CAYVGD010000276.1:0-3883 GCA_964450095.1 uncultured Polaromonas sp. | reverse complement strand
AGGCCATTGCCAACGCCATCAAGGATTCCACGGTGTGCTCGCTCTCGCGTGCCAACGATCGGGACATCAGCCGGGCTGCCGAGGCGCTCAAGGGCGCCAACAGCGCGCGCATTCACACCTTCATCGCCACGTCGCCGCTGCACATGGAAAAGAAGCTGCGCATGACGCCCGAGCAGGTGCTGGAGCAGGCCAAGCAGTCCGTGCGCTTTGCGCGCAACCTGATCGGCGACATCGAATTCAGCCCCGAGGATGGCTACCGCAGCGAGGTCGACTTCCTCTGCCGGGTGCTCGAGGCCGTCATCGCAGAAGGCGCGACCACGATCAACGTGCCCGACACCGTCGGCTACGCGGTGCCCGAGCTCTACGGCAATTTCATCAAGACCTTGCGCGAGCGCATTCCGAATTCCGACAAAGCCGTCTGGAGCGTGCATTGCCACAACGACCTGGGCATGGCGGTGGCCAACTCCTTGGCCGGCGTGAAGATCGGCGGTGCACGCCAGGTCGAGTGCACCATCAACGGCCTGGGCGAGCGTGCGGGCAACTGCTCTCTGGAGGAGGTGGTCATGGCGATCAAGACCCGCCGCGACTACTTCGGCCTCGACGTGGGCATCGACACCCACCACATCGTGGCTGCCAGCCGGATGGTCAGCCAGACCACGGGCTTCGTGGTGCAACCCAACAAGGCGGTGGTGGGCGCCAATGCCTTTGCGCATGCCTCGGGCATTCACCAGGACGGCGTGCTCAAGGCGCGCGATACCTACGAGATCATGCGTGCTGAGGACGTGGGCTGGTCGGCCAACAAGATCGTGCTGGGCAAGCTCTCGGGCCGCAACGCCTTCAAGCAGCGCCTGCAGGACCTGGGCGTGCAACTGGAAAGCGAGTCAGAGCTCAACACGGCCTTTGCCAAGTTCAAGGAACTGGCCGACCGCAAGAGCGAGATCTTCGACGAGGACATCCTGGCCCTTGTGAGCGACGAGAGCGTCACCAGCGAAAAGGAGCAGTACGGCTTTGTGTCCTTGTCCCAGCGAAGCGAGACCGGCGAGCGCCCCCATGCCTCCGTGGTGTTCACCGTGGAGGGCCGCGAGGTTCGGGCGGCCGCTGATGGCAACGGTCCGGTCGATGCGTCGCTCAAGGCCATTGAAAGCCACGTCAAGAGCGGTGCAGAGATGGTGCTTTATTCGGTCAACGCGATCAGCGGCTCGACCGAGAGCCAGGGTGAGGTCACGGTGCGGCTGCAAAACAGCGGCCGGGTGGTCAACGGTGTGGGCGCCGACCCCGACATCGTGGTGGCTTCGGCCAAGGCCTACCTGAGTGCACTCAACAAACTGCAAAGCAAGGCCGACCGGGTGGCTGCCCAGGGTTGAAGGGGGCTGCGGCATGCAGCCTTTGGTATCGGTTCGCTTGAGGAAAGTCGCGCAAGTTTTTGATATTGCGCGGCTTTTTTTATTTGGATACACTGCACGGCACTTTTTCACGTTCCTCCCACCTGCCCGTATGCCAACACCCCTGCTGCGCCGCCTTCTGCATGTGTTTGCCTTCGGTGCACTTTCCACCGCGTTGGCGCTCGGTTCCCAGGACGCGCTAGCGCAGGCCGGCAAAGACGGCAGCAAGTCCCAGCCCCGCAAGGTGGTCAAGCCGGCCAAGGCCACGCAGTCGGCATCGGCCCGCAAGGCGGTGGAGCGCCGTGTGGCTCGTGCCCCGTCAGCAGGCGTCAAGACGGCAGCGCTGCGCCCGGTGGATCCGCCGCGCAAGTCCCACGGTCAACTCGCAGGCCTGCATGCGGTGAACGATCCCCTGTCGCTGAAGTCCAGCGTGGCGCTCGTGATCGACCAAGACACCCACGAGGTGCTGCTCAGCAAGAACGATCAGGCGGTGCTGCCGATCGCATCGCTCACCAAGCTGATGACGGGCCTCATCATCAGCAGCGCTCGTCTTTCCATGGACGAGATGGTCACGATCACCCAGGACGATGTGGACACCGAAAAGGGCAGTTCCTCCCGCCTGCGCGTAGGCACCACGCTCAGCCGCGGTGAACTGCTGCACCTGGCCCTGATGTCCAGCGAAAACCGCGCGGCACACGCGCTGGGCCGCACTTACCCTGGCGGCATGACTGCCTTCGTCTCCCTGATGAACGCGAGGGCCCGCATGCTGGGGATGAAGGACACGCGCTACGTGGAGCCCACGGGCCTGTCCAGCCAGAACCAGTCCAGCGCCAAGGACCTCGCCATGCTGGTGAACGCGGCCTACGCCGACCCGGTGCTGCGTGAGCTGTCCACCTCCACGGGGCACCAAGTGGCGGTGGGTCGCCAGACCCTGCAGTACAACAACACGAATCGTTTGGTCAAACATCCGGAATGGGAGATCGGCCTGCAAAAGACCGGCTACATCAGCGAAGCCGGGCAGTGCCTGGTGATGCAGGCCCGCGTGTCCGGCCGCAAGCTGATCATGGTCTTCCTCGATTCGGCAGGCAAGCTCAGCCGCATAGCCGATGCCGAGCGTGTTCGCCGCTGGGTCGAAAGCAACCCTGTCGCTCTGCAGCGCCCGATGCGCATGCAGGAACCGATCAAGCTGGTGGACAGCTGACCGGTCTTATCGGCCCACCGAAACGCCGCCGCCAGGGCGGCGTTTTCATTGGCACGTTCACTGCGCGTTTTTCAACTCAGCTATCACCGTGACCGGGCGGCCACCCGCCTGGCGATCAGGGGCGGTAGGGAAACTGCTTGCAGCCCAGGGCGGACGAGATTTCCTGCGCGGTGGACTGCAGCTTGGCCAGCCAGCTTTCGTCAAGCCGGTCGGCCGGCGCCGAGATGGACAGTCCCGCGACCAGCTTGTTCTGGTCGTCGTAGATGCCTGCGGCCATGCAGCGCACGCCCAACTCGAGCTCTTCGTTGTCACGGGCCATGCCATACTGCCGCGCCTTGGCCAACTCGCGCTCCAGCACGGGAAGTTGGGTGATGCTGTTGTGTGTATGCCCTGGCAAGCCGGTGCGCGTGGCGTAAGCCCTCAGCCGCTGCGGGTCGTCGAAAGCCAGGAAGAGCTTGCCAGTGGAGGTCAGGTGCAGCGGGGCGCGCCCGCCGATGGCGCGCACCACCTGCATGCCCGAGCGTTCGCTGTAGGCACGTTCCACATAAACGATTTCATCGCCCTGGCGCATGCTCAAGTTCACCGGCTGCTGGATCAGCCGGTGCAATTCGCGCATGGGAATGAGCGCCGCATCGCGCACACTCAGCCGTGCCTTCACCAAGTTGCCCAGTTCCAGAAGCCGCATGCCCAGGCGGTAGCTGCCGGCCATCGGGCGGTCCACGAAGCGGCCCACGGCCAGGTCGTTCAGGATCCGGTGCGCCGTGGAGGGATGCAGGCCCGACTTCTCGCTGATTTCCTTGAGCGACACCGGTTCTTCGCGGCCGGCCAGGATTTCCAGCAAGTTGAAAATGCGGCCGATCACCTGCACCGTGGGCTCGGTCGGCGGATCGCTCAGGTCTTCTCGTTTCATCACGCAACTCCCGGTCTGAAGCTGCATTTTATCTTGTGAAATACCCGGTGCCCGTGTGAATTGTCGTCAGGCAACGTCCTGCCATTGGCCGCCGAGCAGTTTCTGGTGGGGCCGAAAGCGCGCCTTGTAGCTCATCTTCGTGCTGTCCTCGATCCAGTACCCCAGGTACACGTGGGGCAGATGGAGCTTTCGGGCCTGCTCGATCTGCCAGAGGATGCTGAAGGTGCCCAGGCTCTCCCGGCTCTGCGGCTCGTAGAAGGTGTAGACGGCGGAGATCCCGTCTTCCAGCACATCGACGATGGACACCATCCGAAGCCGGCCCAGCGCGGGTTCCCCCGTTTCCGTGACGCCCGCATCGGGTGCAGGGTCGCGAAATTCGACGAGCCGTGA
>CAYVGD010000275.1:0-3920 GCA_964450095.1 uncultured Polaromonas sp. | reverse complement strand
CGGAACTTGTCGCCGTAGAGCGATCGCCTGACCGGTCCGTCCTCGTACAACAGCGCGCCCATCCCCAGCTTGGGATTGAGCACGGTGTTGAGATCGCGGATCGCAGTCCTCAGGTCGGCGTCGATGACGGCCAGCGTCACGTCCAGCGTCCGCATCATGTAGTAGCTGTCACCGGTGGCTGTCACTCCGTCCTGGTAAGGGCTCGCCACTGTCTGCTGCACGGCCTCGGCCCCGCCCAGGTCGTCCACGGACAGCCATCGATATTTGCTGGCGGCGGAGAACTCCACGAACTCACCGCGCGCATTGGTGAAAATCATCTTCGCCATGAACTACCCCCATGCGAGCTGCTTCTCGAGGACACGCAGCTCGCGCATCGCCTCGGCGGGCGACATGACGTTGATCACGGCATTGACCACGGGACCCGCCGCCTGCACGGCCCGTCCGTCGTCGGTGCCCGTGTCCTCCGCGGTCGCGGCGGCCGTGGCTCCGGTGTCAAGGCTTATCTCGTCGATGTCCCACCGCGAGCCCGGGATGATCTTGTTGATCGCCCTGATGGCCCCATTGATGAGGCCGACGATCTTCTCCACCACCCAACCGATGACGTCGGAGAGGAACTGGATCACCGGCATGAGCGCAGTGCCCAGGATGCGCCCCAGCTGCGTCAGGAGCGTGACCACGGGCTTGAGCGCACCGTCGATGGCCGGCCCCAGGACCTCCAGCATTCCGCCGAAGATGGTCGACAGCGGGTCAAGCACTGCCGACAGGCTCGAGAACTGCTCGGCGAGGCCGCCCAGGTCGAAGCTCTTCTTGCCGGTGTACTGGCTGGTGCTGACCTCCCCGCCCATCGCCTTGACGATGCCCTCGGCGATCATGGCGAAGACGCTGGTGTTGAGCGGCAGCACCGCCTCGTCGTCCCCGCCCTCACCGATGATCGCGGCAGTGGCGCCGGTGGCGAGTCCTCCCTCGGCCAGCATGGGCACCTGCGGGATCTTTATGCCGAAGCTCTTGCCGCCGACCCCGGGCACCCAGCTCGGGATGTCGAAGCTGATCTTGTTCAGCCCTTCCACCACCCAGTTTATGCCTTTTATTATCGTATTGAGGAAGCCCTTGATCACGTTGGCCACCCCGTCGAAGACGGTCTGCAGGAATGAGGCCACGCCTGAGAATGCACCCTTGACGCCCTCGGCCACGTTCTCGGCCGTTACCTTGATGTTGCCCCACAGCGTGCCGGCAAAGGCGCTGACCTCCTCCCAGTTCTGGTACAGGAGGACGCCCGCGGCCACGATGGCGGCGATGGCGATGCCGATGGGTCCCAGAGCGGCGGGCATGGCGCTGAACATCGGGCCCAGGATGTGCAGGGCCGCGCTGATCTTGCCGAACGCGCTTATCATGGAACCGGCGGCCAGCAACAGCGGACCGATGGCGGCCACCGCGAGGCCCACCTTGACGATGGTATCCTGGAGGCCCGGGTCCAGGTTGCCGAAGGCCGTCGTCCAGTCGTTGATCTTCTCCACCACCCTGCTGATGGTGGGCATGAGGATGTCCCCGAGCTGGATGGCTACGCCCTCCAGGGCGCTCTTGAGCTTGGTCAGCTGGCCGCCCAGGTTGTCCTGCATGGTGGCGGCCATCTCTGCGGCCGTGCCGTTGTAGTTGAGCGTCGCATCGCGCAGCTTGTCCCAGTCCGCGGGGGCCGCGTTGATGATGGCGAGCATACCGCTCATGGCCTCGCGGCCGAAGATGTCGGCGGCCGCCTGAGCCTGCTGGGCCTCGGTCAGCCCTGCGAACTTCTCGCGCAGCTGGAGCATGACCCCCTCCAGGGAGAGCATGTTGCCCTCGCTGTCGGTCATGCTGATGCCCAGATCGCCCATGGCCTCCGCGGCCTTGTCGGACGGGGATACCATAGAAGAGAAGGCCGCGCGCAGGGCCGTGCCCGACTGGCTGCCCTTGATGCCGGCGTTGGCCATGAGGCCGACCGCAAGCGCGGTGTCCTCGATGGAGAAGCCGAGGGTGCCGGCAAGCGGCGCCACGTATTTGAACGTCTCGCCCATCAGGGCGACGTTGGTGTTCGAGTTGCTTGATGCGCTCGCCAGCACGTCGGCGAAGCGCCCGGCCTGGTCGGCGCTCAGGCCGAAGGCCGTCATCGCGTCGGTCACGATGTCCGACACGAGGCCCAGGTCCTCACCGCTCGCGGCGGCAAGGTCCAGCACGCCCGGAAGCGCGGCCATGATCTGCTGGGTGTCCCAGCCGGCCATAGCCATGTACTTCATCCCCTCGGCCGCCTCGGAGGCGCTGAACTTCGTCGTCGCCCCCAGGTCCTGGGCGAGCTGGCGAAGGTTCTCGAAGTCAGCGCCGGTGGCGCCGCTTATGGCCTTGACCTCGCTCATGGCCGAGTCGAAGTCCGCGGCTGTCTTGACCGCGGCCGCCCCTATGCCCAGGATCGGCACGGTGACGGACGCGGTGAGCGCCTTCCCGGTGCCGGTCAGCTTCTTGGCGATCGTCTCCGTGTCCCTCGTCATGCGCTTCATCGCCTTGTCGAAGTCCCGGATGTCCGCGCCTATCTTTACAAGTAGCGCCATGTTGCGTTCCCTCCCATCAGCCGAAGATGGCCTTCAGCTCCGCCAGCTTCCTGCGCTTCTCCTCCGCACTGATCCTTCCGGTCGCGCCCGCCTCCCTGTCGGAGCCGAACACATGCTTGTTCTTCCCGCTCCTGGCGTTCACATATCCCACCCGGACCGCGGCGGCCACAAGCTCGATGTCCTGCCTGCGCCGCGCCATCTGCCCGTCGCAGACCAGCTTCAGCTCGCGCGGGGTCATCTCGTAGCAGTCGCGCCACGGGATGCCCAGCACGCCGGCCGCGACCCTGAAGAGGTCGTCGGGGGTGGTGGGCCCCCCTACGCTTTTTTTTCGTCGTCGGAGGGGAAGGCCAGGTTGATGGCCTCGGTGATCTTCTCCCCCAGGTATTCGATGCCCTTGGCGTCGATCACCTCGTCGATGATCTCGCCCGCCTTCGCAAGCGTAATCGACTTGAGGTCCCACTTGAGCCCGGCGTACACAAGCACACGCAGCTCCTTGAGCCCCATGTCCCCACCCAGTTGGTTGACTGGCTTGCCCAGGAGATCCTGGGCTTCCACAAGCGCATTCGTCCCGTACCGGAGGGTCCGGGGTGTCTCAAGTTCCAGTGTCACTCCCTGTCTCATGCGTCATTCCTCCCTAGGCTATGTGGTCTTTGGGGTCTTGGTCAGTGCGCCGTCGCCCAGAAGCGAGAGGCTGTAGGTCGCAGCGTCGTCGTACGGTGCGTCGATCGGGAAGCTGGTGATCAGCGCGCTGCCGCCGTACTTGTGCCCTGCGGGGGTGGATACCTCCACGGTCACCTTGGTGCCGGCATCGAACGCAGTCTCCAGCGCCAGATATGCCGTGTCAGTCTCCACTATCAAGCCGTCGGCGTCGATGCTCCAATTCTTGAAGCTCGCCTCGTTCTCGCGCCAGTTGTCAGCGCTGTCCTTGGCGGTCACGTCGATGGTGTCCATGTCGCGGTTGAGGGTAGCCCCTCTCTGCCCGGCCAGGATGTCGGTCCCGATCTTGATCACAAAGTCAATGCCCATTGCTCTTGCCATGGTTGTCCTCCCTACTCTTCCGCCCGATAAACGAGCGCTATCGTTCCCCGCACAAGGTCGGGGTTCTCATGCACTACCTGCATCCTCAATACACGATGCAGGCGGAACCTGCGGCCCTCAGCGGTGAGGTCCGTGGCAAGGTCCGCCTCCAGCCTGCCAATGATGAACTTCACGCGGCGCTTCTTGGTGCCGTCGGCCCACACGTGGATGGTCTCGGTGATCTCACCGCCCTTGGTGAGCTTGTCGTCCCACGGGATCATGTCGCTGTCGCCGATGACCAGGTACGGCCCCGGGACACCCTCGGGC
>CAYVGD010000274.1:0-3944 GCA_964450095.1 uncultured Polaromonas sp. | reverse complement strand
GGCTTCGAGGGCGAGCAGGCGGCAAGCAGGGCACTGCCGGCGAGCAGCAGCAGGCGACGAGAGATGCGGGGCGTCATCGGATGTAGTGGTCCAGCAAAAAGGCGGCGAAAAGCACCGAGAGGTGAATGAGCGAGAAGCGGAAGGTCTTGCGAGCCAGTTCGTCCGAGTACTCGCGCCAGAGCCGCCAGCCGTACCAGGTGAACATGGCACTGAGCACCACGGCCACCACCAGGTAGAGCCAGCCGCTCATCTGGAAGACAAAGGGCATCAGGCAGGCGGCGAACAGCACCAGCGTGTAGAGCAGGATCTGCAGCCGCGTGAACTCGTTGCCGTGGGTGACGGGCAGCATGGGCAGGCCCGACTTGCGGTAGTCCTCCACGCGGTAGAGCGCCAGCGCCCAGAAGTGCGGTGGCGTCCACAGGAAGATGATGAGAAAGAGGATCAGGGCCTCCGGCCCCACTTCACCCGTCATGGCCGCCCAGCCCAGCACCGGGGGCATGGCGCCCGAGGCACCGCCGATCACGATGTTCTGCGGCGTCATCGGCTTGAGCACCACGGTGTAAACCACCGCGTAGCCCACGAAAGTGGCGAAGGTCAGCCACATGGTCAGCGGGTTGACCCACACGTAGAGGATGACCGAGCCGAGCGCGCACAGCGCGGCGGAGAACACCAGCGTCTGCGTGTTGCTCAGCTCCCCCTTGGCGGTGGGGCGCCAGGCGGTGCGGCGCATGCGCGCATCGATGTGCTGCTCGACGATGCAGTTGAACGCCGCCGCGGCGCCCGCCACCAGCCAGATGCCCAGGCACGCAAGCGCCGCCAACTGGATGTGGCCCAGGCTGGGCGCACCGGGCACCGCCAGCACCATGCCGATGAGCGCGCAGAACACGATGAGCTGGACCACCCGGGGCTTGGTCAACGCATAGAACTGCGACCAGCGCGACAGCGGGGCCAGCGGTGCGGCCGCGGCGGTGGTGGAAGGCTTGGGCGGGTTCATGCAGACAGTCGGGAAGCGTTCGAGGAAAAAGCGTGGCGCACAGGCTCTGCGCGCGTGGCGCACAGCGCGCCGGTGAGAACCACCACCAGCGCGGCAGCGCCTCCGGTGTGAGCCACGGCGGCCACCAGGGGCCAGCCCAGCACCACGTTGCTCAGGCCGCTGAGGAACTGCCAGGCCACCAGGGCGAGCAGCCAGCGGCTGATGTGGCGCGTCTGGGGTGCGCGCAGCGCCCAGGCCAGGGCCACGAGCGCCGCGATCACCAGATAGGCCATGAGCCGGTGCACGTAGTGAATGGCCGTGAGCGCCTGGAAGCTGATGTTCTCGCCGCCCAGGCCTGCGCCCAACTCGCGCCACAGCACAAAGCCCTGCTGGAAGTCCATGGCCGGCCACAGCGAACCCTGGCAAGCGGGGAAGTCGGTACAGGCCAGCACCGCGTAGTTCGTGCTCACCCAGCCACCCAGCGCGATCTGCAGCCACAGCAGCGCAAAGCTGGCCCACAGGAAGAGCCTCGTGCCCTGCGGCACCGGCGCAGGAACGAGGTCGCCCGCGGCCATGGCGTACCGGGCCGACTGCATGCGCAGCAGCGCCAGAAGGCCCAGGCCTCCGAGCAGGTGCATCGTCACGATGGCCGGAAAGAGCTTCATGGTGACCGTGAGCGCCCCGAAGGCGCCTTGCATGCAGACCCACAGCAGCGTGAAAAGCGGCCAGGCGGGCGACACCGCCGGGGCCGGGTGTGCGCCTGGCGTGCTGCGCCGACACCATGCCGCCCAGGTGGCCACGGCCAGCGTGAGGATGAGCACGCCGACGCCGGTGGCAAGGTAGCGGTGGATCATTTCGATCCAGGCCTTGGTGTGCGTCACAGGCCCAGTGGGCATGGCGGCTTCGGCCTGCGAGATCTCCTCCCTGGCGCCCAGGGGACTGGCGCTGCCATAGCAACCGGGCCAGTCGGGGCAACCCAGGCCCGAGTCCGTCAGGCGCGTGAACGCGCCGAAGAGCACCAGGTCGAAGGTGAGGAACAAGGTCAGGAAGGTCAGCGTGCGCAGCCGCTGGGCCGGGGCGGCCTGGCGCTGGCGCAGCCACACCCAGGCCAGGGGGCCCAGCGCCAGCAGCACGCCCATGAGCATGAGGCGGCCGGTGGGTCCGAGGTCGTAGAGCGCTTGTTCAGGCATGGCGTGACGGAGGCGATGGCGATGGCGATGGCGGACCGGGATGGGTCAGGGGCGGCCAGGCTTGTCCCAGCTGTTGGAGGCGCGCATCAGGCGCTCGAGGTCGCGCTTGGCCTTGCCGGCAGCCTGCAGGTCCAGCCGGGGGGGAAAGCGCATCATGAGGTTGCCCAGCGGGTCCACCACGAAGAGGTGCTCCTGCAGGTCGTGGCCCGCGGCAGGCTGCACCCAGGCGGCGAGCTGGTTCGCCGGCACGCGCAGGACGGTGGCGCCCTGCAGGGCGGGTCGCAGGCTGTCGGCCACGGGGGCGTCGTCGCTCACGATCCAGACGCGGTCCAGGCGCTCTTTCTCGCGGCCGAGCGACTCGCGCATCTGGCGCTGGAAATAGAGGTTCTGCTGGCACACATCACCGCAGGCACCGCCGGCCACCGTGACCAGCAGCCACTGGTCCTTCAGGCTGTGCAGCGGCAGCGTGGCGCCCTCGAGCGTGCGGGCCTCCAGCGCTGGCATCGGACGCTGGGGATCGATGAGCTCGCCGAAATTACGGCGGCCCTCTGGGCGGACCACGTAGTAGGTGAAGTACGAGGCGATGACCGGTGATGCGCACACCAGCAGGATCAGCAGCATCTTGACGCGGCCCAGGCGGGTGCTGGGCGCGGAGGCAGCCGCCGTGGCCGCCTCGGGCAGCCCGTGCACGGTCAGGCCCAGCGGCTGGTCCTGGGGGTCGGGCGTTGCGGGGACTTGAGACATGGCTAGTTGCGGCCGGCAGAGCCGGACTTGCGTTGCTGAAGGACGGGCGCGAGCCACTGGAACCAGACGTAAAGACCCACCAGCAGCGCGCACAGGCCGAACCACTGGAAGGCATAGCCCCGGTGCTTGTCGATGCCCAGGTCGGGCGCATCCCATTGGCGCTGCAGGCCTTCGCTGGCAGCCCCCGTCTGAACGGCAATGGCTCCCAGCAGGTCCAGACCGGTTTCCATGCGGTAGGCGGCGAGGTCGAGATTTTGCCGGATGCGGCCGCCTGGATCGCCCTGGAACTCGTATAGCTTGCCAGGCGCCAGGGCCATGCGGCCCGCCACCACCACCTGTCCCGGGGGCGTGTCCACCGGGGTCAGGCGTGTCCGGTCCTGGAAGTCGCGCGGTATCCAGCCGCGCTGCACCAGCACCGCCTTGCTGCTGCCCTCGAGCGCCAGGGGCGTGTAGACCCAGAAGCCCGGACGGCCCTGCATGGGGCGGTTGTCCAGGTACACCGTTTTTTCAGCGAGCCAGCGGCCAGAGAGCTGCACCTGGCGGTGCACATCCAGCGCGAGATCTTCGCTCTTGAGCAGGGCGCGGTTGTCCAGCGCGGGTTCGGCAGAACGCGCCTGCATGGCGGCTGCCAGGGTCTCTTTGTATTCGGCCCGCGCCAGTTGCCAGCGGCCCAGCGAAAAGGTCAGCGCCACCATGGCCCAGGTCGCCAGCGTGAGCACCCAAAAGCGAGCCGACCGTAAGCGACCGGGTTCAGGCGAGGCAGGGGAAGACGGAGTCATGGGTTGATAATCCGGCGCATGTCTTACCTGATTGCTGCGGCCTTTCTGGCCATTCTCGGAGCGCTTGCCGGCGCGCTCTTTTTCATGATGAAGGATGGCACCAAGGGCAAGCCCAAGACGAGCCACATGGCACGCGCCCTGGCGCTGCGGGTGGCATTTTCCATCCTGCTGTTCCTGTGCATCCTGGCCGCCTGGAAACTCGGTTACATCCAGCCCAAGGGTTTGCCTGCCGGCTGATCAGCCACCAGAGGCAACGGC
>CAYVGD010000273.1:0-3951 GCA_964450095.1 uncultured Polaromonas sp. | reverse complement strand
TGCTCGTTCTGCGGCAAGAGCCAGCACGAAGTCAAGAAATTGATCGCCGGTCCGTCGGTGTTCATCTGCGACGAGTGCATCGACCTGTGCAACGAAATCATCCGCGACGAGCTGCCTGCAGGCGAAGAGGCCAAGGCGGCGCGGGGCGACCTGCCCACGCCGGCCGAGATCAAGGCCACGCTCGACGGTTACGTGATCGGCCAGGACCCGGCCAAGCGCATGCTGGCCGTGGCCGTTTACAACCACTACAAGCGCCTGCGCCACAAGGATGCGTCCAAGAAGGACGATGTGGAGCTGTCCAAGAGCAACATCCTGCTGGTGGGCCCCACGGGTTCGGGCAAGACGCTGCTGGCGCAGACCCTGGCGCGCACGCTCAACGTGCCTTTCGTCATGGCCGATGCCACCACGCTGACCGAGGCCGGCTACGTCGGCGAGGACGTGGAAAACATCATCCAGAAGCTGCTGCAAAGCTGCAACTACGAGGTCGAACGCGCACAGCAAGGCATCGTCTACATCGACGAGATCGACAAGATCTCGCGCAAGTCGGACAACCCCTCGATCACGCGCGACGTCTCGGGCGAGGGCGTGCAGCAGGCGCTGCTCAAGCTGATCGAGGGCACCATGGCCTCGGTGCCGCCACAGGGCGGGCGCAAGCACCCGAACCAGGACTTCCTGCAGGTCGACACCACCAACATCCTGTTCATCTGCGGCGGCGCGTTCGCCGGCCTGGAGAAGGTGATCGAAAGCCGCACCGAGGCCTCGGGCATCGGTTTCGGCGCAGCCGTCAAGAGCAAGAAAAGTCGCAGCCTGACCGACACCTTCAAGGACGTCGAGCCGGAAGACCTCATCAAGTTCGGCCTCATCCCTGAACTGGTCGGGCGCCTGCCAGTGGTGGCAACGCTGGCCGAACTCACCGAGGACGCACTGGTGCAGATCCTCACCGAGCCGCGCAACGCCGTGGTCAAGCAGTTCTCCAAGCTGCTGTCCATGGAGGGCGTGGACCTGGAGATCCGGCCGTCTGCGCTGAAGGCGATCGCCCGCAAGGCGCTGGCGCGCAAGACCGGTGCTCGCGGCCTGCGATCCATCCTGGAGCATGCGCTGATCGACACCATGTACGAATTGCCCACTGCGAGCAACGTGGAGAAGGTGGTGGTCGACGAGACCACCATCGAAGAAGACAAGCCGCCCCTCATGGTTTACCGAGAGGCGGCCAAGAAGGCCTGATGATGCAAGGTGCCCGATGCACGGTTGTTCCAAGGCTTGAAAACTCGGCTTTGGGACCCATGTGCAAGGCACGGCCTGAAAGGCTGACCCAGCTTCCGGCGGCGGCGCTCACCTTGGCGTGGCGCCGCCGTCATTCCTGAAGGACCTGCTATGTCCGCGCAAAATCTCCTGCCGCCCACCCCCACCGAGCTGCCCTTGCTGCCGCTGCGGGACGTGGTGGTCTTTCCCCACATGGTCATCCCGCTGTTCGTGGGGCGGCCCAAGAGCATCAAGGCGCTGGAATCGGCCATGGAGGCCGAGCGCCGCATCATGCTGGTGGCGCAGAAGGCAGCGGCCAAGGACGAGCCCTCGGTGGACGACATGTTCTCCGTGGGCTGCGTGGCCACCATCCTGCAAATGCTCAAGCTGCCCGACGGCACCGTGAAGGTGCTGGTCGAAGGCCAGCAGCGCGCCCAGGTGGGCAAGATCGAGGACGGGCCGCAGCATTTCGTGGCCCACGTCACGCCGCTGGAGCCGCAGTCCGCCGGCGAGCGCAGCAGCGAGATCGAGGCGCTGCGCCGTGCGGTGATGCAGCAGTTCGACCACTACGTCAAGCTCAACAAGAAGATCCCCCCCGAGATCCTCACCTCCATCTCCAGCATCGACGACGCCGGGCGCCTGGCCGACACCATTGCCGCGCACTTGCCACTGAAGCTGGACGCCAAGCAGGTCATCCTGGACCTGGACGACGTGCAGGCCCGCCTCGAAAACCTCTTCGAGCAGCTCGAGCGCGAGGTCGACATCCTCAACGTGGACAAGCGCATTCGCGGCCGCGTCAAGCGCCAGATGGAGAAGAACCAACGCGACTTCTACCTGAACGAGCAGGTCAAGGCCATCCAGAAGGAGCTGGGCGAAGGCGAGGAGGGCGCAGACATCGAGGAGATCGAAAAGAAGATCAAGCTCGCGCGCATGCCCCAGGACGCCCGCAAGAAAGCCGAGAGCGAACTGAAAAAACTCAAGCTCATGTCGCCGATGTCGGCCGAGGCCACCGTGGTGCGCACCTACATCGACGTGCTCACCGGACTGCCCTGGAGCAAGAAGACAAAGATCAAGCAGGACCTGGCCCACGCCGAGGACGTGCTGAACGAAGACCACTATGGCCTGGAGAAGGTCAAGGACCGCATCGTCGAATACCTGGCGGTGCAGCAGCGCGTGGACAAGGTCAAGGCGCCCATCCTGTGCCTGGTGGGCCCTCCGGGCGTGGGCAAGACCTCGCTGGGACAGTCGATCGCCAAGGCCACGGGCCGCAAGTACGTGCGCATGGCCTTGGGCGGGATGCGCGACGAGGCCGAGATCCGCGGACATCGCCGCACCTACATCGGTGCGCTGCCGGGCAAGGTGCTCCAGAGCCTGTCGAAGGTGGGTACGCGCAACCCGCTGTTCCTGCTCGACGAGATCGACAAGCTGGGCACCGACTTCCGCGGCGACCCCTCCAGCGCCCTGCTGGAGGTGCTGGACCCGGAGCAGAACCACACCTTTGGCGACCACTACGTGGAGGTCGATTTCGACCTGTCCGACGTCATGTTCGTTGCCACGTCCAACTCGATGAACATCCCCCCGGCCCTGCTGGACCGCATGGAGGTGATCCGCCTGTCGGGTTACACCGAAGATGAGAAGACCAGCATCGCGCTGCGCTACTTGTTGCCCAAGCAGGTGAAGAACAACGGCGTGGAAGAGGGCGAACTCGAGGTCACCGAGGCCGCGGTCCGCGACATCGTGCGCTACTACACCCGCGAGGCAGGCGTGCGTTCGCTCGAGCGCGAACTCTCCAAGATCTGCCGCAAGGTGGTCAAGGGCATCCAGCTCAAGAAAATGACGCCGAAGGTGGTGGTCACGCCCGAGAACCTCAATGATTTCCTGGGCGTGCGCAAGTACAACTTCGGCCGCGCCGAGCAGCAAAACCAGGTCGGCCAGGTCGTGGGCCTGGCCTGGACCGAGGTGGGCGGCGACCTGCTCACCATCGAGACCGCGCTCATGCCGGGCAAGGGCCTGATCACGCGCACCGGCTCGCTGGGCGACGTGATGAAGGAATCCGTCGAGGCCGCGCGAACCGTGGTTCGCAGCCGCGCGCGCATGCTGGGCATCAAGGACGAGATGTTCGAAAAGCGCGACATCCACATCCACGTGCCCGACGGCGCCACCCCCAAGGACGGCCCCAGTGCGGGTGCTGCCATGACGACGGCCTTCGTCTCGGCGCTCACCGGCATTCCGGTGCGCAGCGACGTGGCGATGACCGGCGAGATCACGCTGCGCGGCGAGATCACGGCCATCGGTGGCCTGAAGGAAAAGCTTCTGGCGGCGCTTCGCGGTGGCATCAAGACCGTGCTCATTCCGGAAGAAAACGCCAAGGACCTGCAGGAAATTCCGGACAACGTCAAAAGCGGGCTCGAGATCATCTCGGTCAAGTGGATCGACCAGGTCCTGCAGGTTGCGCTGGAGCGCCAGCCCGTGCCGCTCACCGACGAAGAAGTGGCGGCTGCGGCCGCCGCCGCGGCGGCACAGCCGGCCCTTCCTCCCGTTTCACCCGTGATCGACCCGATCAAGCATTGAATGCGCGCTGGCGCCTGTGGCGGATGCTTCCTCGGGAGGTCCATCACCGGCCATAAAAAGCACGCTATAATTTCAACCTCCACGCGGGAATAGCTCAGTTGGTAGAGCGCAACCTTGCCAAGGTTGAGGTCGACGGTT
>CAYVGD010000272.1:0-3971 GCA_964450095.1 uncultured Polaromonas sp. | reverse complement strand
TAACCCGTATGGGTGCGTTGGCCTGGCGGGGCGGGGCTTTATACTGACCAGCGATTTTAGCCACGCCCCCTTGCAAGGCGCGGCCTTTCCCGCACCGAACGCCTTTCGCCGCAGCGCTTGCCCTGCGCGCCCCGGCCACCCATCCACAGCCTTCATGAGCCTGCGCATCTACAACACGCTGTCGCGTGCATTGGAGGACTTCGCTCCCCTTGATCCCGGCCACGTGCGCATGTACGTGTGCGGCATCACGGTCTATGACCTGTGCCATGTGGGCCACGCGCGCGCCAACATCGCCTTCGACGTGGCGCGCCGCTGGCTCGAGGCCTCGGGCCTGCGCGTGACCTTCGTGCGCAACATCACCGACATCGACGACAAGATCATCCGGCGCGCCGTGGAAAACGGTGAAAGCGTGCGCGGCCTGACCGACCGCATGGTGGCCGAGATGTACCGCGACTTCGACGCCTTGGGCATCGCCCGCCCCACCCACGATCCGCGGGCCACCGACTACGTGCCGCAGATGCTGGACATCGTGCGCGCCCTGGAGGCCAAAGGCCTGGCCTACCCCGCCGGCGGCGACGTGAACTACGCCGTGCGGCGCTTTCCCGGCTACGGCAAGCTCTCTGGCAAGTCCCTCGATGAACTGCACGCCGGCGAACGCGTGGCGGTCGCCGATGGCAAGGAAGACCCGCTGGATTTCGTGCTCTGGAAGGCCGCCAAGCCCTCGGAGCCGGCCGATGCGAAATGGGACAGCCCCTACGGCCCGGGCCGCCCGGGCTGGCACATCGAGTGTTCGGCCATGGCCTGTGCTTTGCTGGGCCGCACCTTCGACATCCACGGCGGCGGCGCCGACCTCATGTTCCCGCACCACGAGAACGAGATCGCCCAGAGCGAGGGCGCCCACGGCGTGCCCCTGGCGCAGGTGTGGATGCACAATGGTTTCGTCAACATCGACAACCAGAAGATGTCCAAGTCGCTGGGCAATTTCTTCACCATCCGCGACGTGCTGCAGAGCTACGACGGGGAGACGCTGCGCTACTTCATCGTGCGCACGCACTACCGCAGTCCCCTGAACTACAGCGACGCGCACCTGGACGATGCACGCGCCGGCCTGCGGCGGCTTTACACCGCGCTCGATGCGGTGCCGGCCGCACCCGTGGCCATCGACTGGCAGGAGCCGCACGCGGCCCGCTTCAAGGCCGCCATGGACGAGGACTTCGCCACGCCCGAGGCTGTGGCTGTGCTGTTCGACCTGGCTGGCGAGGTCAACCGCAGCAAGAGCCCGCAGATGGCCGGGCTGCTTCGGGCCCTGGGCGCCACGCTCGGGCTGCTGCAGGGCGAGCCGGCCGCGTACCTGAAGGCCGGCGTGGCACTGCAGCCCGAAGAGATCGACGCGCTGATTACCCAGCGCGCGGCGGCCAAGGCCGCCAAGAATTTCGCCGAGGCCGACCGCATCCGCCAGGCCTTGCTGGCGCGCGGGATCACTCTCAAGGATTCGCCGGCCGGCACCACCTGGGGGGCCAGCGCATGAAGACGCTGGCCAAGACCGGGCCCGGCACGGTGGAGTTGGCAGATGCCCCGGCCGTTGCCACCACGGTGCCCGATTACTGGGAGGAGGCCTGCCGCCACCTCATGGGCAAAGACCGCGTGATGAAGCGCCTGATCCCGCAGTTCGGCCAGGCCTGCCTGCAGTCGCGCGGCGACGCTTTCGTCACGCTGGCCCGCTCCATCGTGGGCCAGCAGATCTCGGTCAAGGCCGCGCAGAGCGTGTGGGACAAATTCGCCCGCCTGCCGCGCCAGATGACCCCGGCCAACGTGCTCAAGCTCAAGGTGGACGATATGCGTGCCGCCGGCCTGTCGGCGCGCAAGGTCGAGTACCTGGTGGACTTGGCGCTCAACTTCGACTCCGGCGCAGTGCACGTCAGGAACTGGGAGTCCATGGGTGACGAGGACATCATTGCAGAGTTGGTGGCCATCCGGGGCATCGGCCGCTGGACGGCCGAGATGTTCCTCATCTTTTATCTGATGCGTCCCAACGTGCTGCCCCTGGACGACGTGGGGCTCATCAACGGCATCAGCAAGAACTACTTCTCGGGCGAGGCCGTCAGCCGCAGCGACGCCCGCGAGGTGGCGCGCGGCTGGGCCCCGTACTGCACCGTGGCCACTTGGTATATTTGGCGCTCTCTCGACCCGCTCCCGGTCGAGTATTGAGTGCGTCCGTGCGGCCCATCAGGCCTCGCCGGCTTCGCGCCCCACATTGAAGGATCAGGTCATGCCCAAGAAAACCTTTCTCGATTTCGAGCAGCCGATTGCGGACCTCGAGGAAAAGATCGAGGAACTGCGTTACGTGCAGACCGAGTCGGCCGTGGACATCTCTTCCGAGATCGAACAGCTCGCCAAGAAGAGCCTGCAGCTGACCAAGGAAATCTACAGCGACCTCACGCCCTGGCAGATCACCAAGATCGCCCGCCACGCCGAGCGTCCCTACACCATGGACTACATCGGCGAGATCTTCACGGACTTCGTGGAGCTCCACGGTGACCGCCACTTCTCCGACGACCAGAGCATCGTGGGCGGGCTGGCCCGCTTCAACGGCAGCGCCTGCATGGTGCTGGGCCACCAGAAGGGCCGCGACACCAAGGAGCGCGCCGCGCGCAACTTCGGCATGACCAAGCCCGAGGGTTACCGCAAGGCACTGCGGCTGATGAAGACGGCCGAGAAGTTCAAGCTGCCCGTCTTCACCTTCGTGGACACGCCTGGCGCCTACCCGGGCATCGATGCCGAGGAGCGCGGCCAGTCCGAGGCCATCGGCCGCAACATCTTCGAGATGGCGCAGCTTGAAGTGCCCATCATCACCACCATCATCGGCGAGGGCGGCTCCGGCGGCGCGCTGGCCATCTCGGTGGCCGACCAGGTGCTGATGCTGCAGTACGCCGTGTACTCGGTCATCAGCCCCGAAGGCTGTGCCTCCATCTTGTGGAAGACCTCCGAGCAAGCCCAGACCGCTGCCGAGGCCCTGGGCATCACGGCCCACCGGCTCAAGGCCCTGGGCCTGGTGGACAAGATCGTGAGCGAGCCCGTGGGTGGCGCACACCGCGACCACAAGCAGATGGCCGCCTTCCTCAAGCGGGGCTTGGCCGATGCGTTCCGCCAGGTGAGCGACATGAAGCCCAAGGAATTGCTGGACCGCCGCTATGAGCGCCTGCAAAGCTATGGCCGCTTCACCGACACCAAGGCCGAGGCCCGCTGACCGCCTGGCGCGGCCCATGCCCGAAGCGGCCGCCGCGCCTTCATCCCCTTCACCGGCGCATGCGGCGCTGGCCGCCTTTGCGGCCCGCAGGCCTTTGGCCTGGCCCCTGGCCGTGGCTTTCAGCGGCGGCGCTGACTCCACCGCGCTGTTGCACGCGGCAGCCACGCTCTGGCCGGGGCGTGTGCTCGCGCTGCATGTGCACCACGGCCTGCAAGCTGCAGCCGATGGCTTTGTCCGGCAGTGCGAGGCCACCTGCTTGGCGCTCAACGTGCCTCTGGAGGTGCTGCACGTGCAGGCGCAGCCCCAGCCAGGCCAGAGCCCGGAAGATGCCGCCCGGCGCGCACGCTACGCCGCGCTCGCCCGGGCCGCCCGGCAGGCCCGCTGCGAATGGGTGCTGCTGGGCCAGCACGCCGACGACCAGGCCGAGACGCTGCTCATTGCGCTGGGCCGGGGTTCGGGCCTGCCGGGGCTGGCCGCCATGCCCGAGGTGTTCGAGCGGCACGGCCAGCGCTTTGCCCGCCCCCTGCTGGGCGTGCCGGCCGATTCATTGCGCCAGTGGTTGCGCCAGGAGGGGCATGGCTTCGTGGACGACCCGAGCAACAGCGACGAGCGCTTTGCCCGCAATCGCCTGCGGCAGCGACTCATGCCCCTGCTGGCCGAGTTGATGCCGCATTTCCGCGACACCTTCGCGCGCAGCGCCCGCCATGCGGCGCAGGCGCAGCAC
>CAYVGD010000271.1:0-3975 GCA_964450095.1 uncultured Polaromonas sp. | reverse complement strand
ATGCGCTGCAGTTCCCCCTCGCAGGGCATGTGGATACGGTGGTAGTCGCGGGGGCTCAGGTAGAGGGTGGCGAAATGGCCGTGGCGGAATTGCCCGGCCAGTTCGGCATCACCGCCAACCAGCGCGGTGGACGAATAGCGGTGGCCCTTGGCCTGGAAGATCTGGTCGTCTTCGATGGCTCCGAACTGGCTGATCGCGCCATCGACCGGGCAGACCAGCTCGGCGTTGGCCATCGGGCGGGCGCCGGCCTTGAGCGCACGGGTGAAGAAGTCGTTGAAGCTCAGGTACTGCGCGATGTCGGGCTCGGCCGCCTCGCTCATGTCCACGCCATAGCGGGCAACGAACCAGCGGATCAAGGCCGTCGTGCGGCCACCGCTCTGGCTGGAGGCCACACGACCGGCCAGGCGCGTGAGCGCGTGCTTGGGCAGGAAGTGCTGGGCGAGGACGTTCAGGCGTTCGGACACGCGCGCTCTTTCTTGTGCAGGCGAAGGGATGCGGGAACCGCGCACCGCCCTGGTAGCAGGCGGGGCCGGCCCGCGGGGCGGCTTGAGCGGGCGATTCTATCGAGCGCGCCGAAGCGGACAGGAACAGACACGGGCGGACTCGGGCGGGCCGGAGCGCCCCGGCGGCCGGGCCTCAGGGCTGCAGGCGGATCAGGCGGCCCTGGGGGCTGTCGGTGAGCACGTAAAGCAGCCCGTCCGGGCCCTGGCGAACGTCGCGGATGCGGCCCTGCCCCTCCAGGAGGCGATGCTCGCGCAGCACCCGTCCGCCAAAAGGCTGGGACAGCTCCAGGCGCGCGAGGTAGCCGAACTTCAGCGAACCCACGAACAGGTTGCCGCGCCAGGACGCGCCGTAGCGGTCGCTGGAGACAAAGGCCATGCCCGAAGGCGCGATCGAAGGCGTCCAGTGGTGCAGCGGCTGCTCCATGCCGGCCTTGGCGGTGAGCCCCTCGCCCACCGGTCCGCCGCCGTAGTTCTCGCCGTGGGTGATCACGGGCCAGCCGTAGTTGCGCCCGGGCTGGGGCAGGTTGATCTCATCGCCGCCCTGCGGGCCGTGCTCGTGCATCCAGAGCGTGCCGTCGGGCGCATTGGCAAGACCCTGGGGATTGCGATGGCCCCAGCTCCAGATCTCGGCCAGCGCGCCCTGCCGCTGCAGCAAGGGGTTGTCGGGCGGCACGCTACCGTCCTTGCGGATGCGCACCAGCTTGCCCAGGTGGTTGTCCAGGCGCTGCGCGTCGGGGGCGCGGCCGAAGCGCTCGCCCAGCGCCAGGAACAGCGTGCCGTCGGGGCGACCCGTGGTGTGCCCTTCGGCGATGCGGCAGCCAAAGTGCAGCGAGCTCGCCACCTTGGGCTGCTGGCGGAAGATCACCTGAAGGCCTTCAAGGCTTTTCTCATCGGCACTCAGGCGCGCGCGCGCCAGGGCCGTGCCGTTGCCGCCCGGGCCGGGCTCTGCGTAGCAGAAGTAGAGCGTTCGATTGCGAGCAAAGTCGCCATCGAGCAGCAGGTCCAGCAACCCGCCCTGCCCTGCGGCTGCCACCGCAGGCACGCCCGAAACATCAAAAGAGCGGCCCTCGGCATCCAGTCGCTTGAGCCGTCCGGCCCGCTCTGTTACCAGAAAACCCTGGGAAGGCAAAAAGGCCAGCGCCCAGGGATGCGCCAGCCCCTCCGCCAGCACCTGGGGCTTCACGGCAGTCTGGGCAGCGGCCACCGCAGCAACGGGGAGCGCGTTTTGCGCATGTGCACCCAGGCCCAGGCAAAGCGCAGCTGCAAGGCACGCCTGCGAAACCCTCTTCCAAGCCTTCCAACTGCGACTGTCCATGCCGAATCCCCTGCCGTGCGTTTGACCATGCCGCAAGGGCTCTTCGCACAGAACCGCCCGCAGCATGCAGCGCATCATGCCACCCCCGCCCCACCCTGGGAATCCAGCAGGGTCCTGCGTGAAAAAACCAATGGAATCAAACGCTTGCAAGCCTGGATGAGCTGTGCACGGGTTGACCCTGCACCCTGGCTGGGCTAAGCTCCGGCCGATGCGCTCCGCCCTCTCCACCAGCCTCGCCTGCCTGTTGCTTGCTGCCACGCAAGCCGTGGCTGCGCCTTCGACCAAGGGGGACGACATGGAAGGCTTCCTGGCGGAACGGGGTTTGCTCACGCAGATCGAACAGGTGCGCCAGACGGTCTCGAGCCGGGCGTCTGAGCTGGTGGTCAACGCCATGGGCTTTTTAGGCGTGCCTTACCGCCGCGGGGGCAGCACCGTTGAAACCGGCTTCGACTGCAGCGGTTTCGTGCGCGCCATGTACGAACAGACCGTGGGCTTGGTGCTTCCCCGCAAGGCAGAACAGCAGGCCGCCGCCACGCAGAGGATCGACAAGAAGGATCTGGCCCCCGGAGACCTGGTGTTCTTCAACACCATGCGCCGCACCTTCAGCCACGTGGGGATCTACATCGGCGACGGCAAATTCATCCACTCCCCCAAGCCGGGCGCCGAGGTGCGTGTGGAGAACATGGCCGAGAGCTACTGGAGCCGCCGCTTTGACGGAGCGCGGCGGGTGTCCCGTGAAGGTGATGCCGAAACTTCACTTCCGTCTGGCACCCGCAGGCCCTGAAGGGCACTTCGCTGACGAACTGGCGTCAGCCACAGGCAGTTGCTTCCTGAAAACGGGTTGACCACGGACTCGAGGGTGGACACACCCCGGTGCGCGATACTCTGCCCCCATGAGCTCCAGACACCTTGACCTCGGCTGCGGGTTGGCCCCCCGCAACCCCTATCACCACCAAAACCTTTTTGGCTGTGACATCCGTGAAATAGATGCGGATGTGGAACGGGTTGGGTTCACCTATCGCAAGGTCAACTTGAGCCTTGAGGGAATCCCCTTCCCCGACGATTTTTTCGACTCCATCTCCGCCTTTGATTTTCTGGAGCATGTGCCGCGACAGTTGATGCTGCCTTCCGGTGAACTGAAAAACCCGTTCATTGAACTCATGAACGAAATTCACAGGGTACTGAGGCCAGGCGGACGCTTGCTTGCCATCACACCTGCCTTCCCCCATCCATCCGCTTTCGTGGATCCGACGCACGTGAACTTCATCACCGACCGCTCGCATGAGTACTTCATCGGTGACAAGCCAGGCGGGCGCATGTACGGTTTTTCGGGGCATTTTGAAGTCATTCGCGTCTGCTGGGACACCCCTAAAAACACCTTTGACAGCAAAATTCCTGAATGGAAGCAGAGCCTTCGGCGGCTTCAGCGACGCGTGCTCGGCGGGGGTCTTTCACACGTCCGCTGGGAACTCCAAGCCGTGAAAACGGCCCGTTCGTGAGTCCCATTCAAGCCGTGCCCTCGGCCTCCTGAATGGCGGCCTCCACTGCGCGTCTGTAAAGCGCATTGGTTCGGGGCATGCGCTCCTGCACCTCGGCCCATTCATGGTCGAAAGGCAGCCCAGCCCAAGCGGCCTGCCGCTTGAGTTCGGCGTTGCTGGCTTTGATGACACGCCGCGCGTCCTCAAATACCTTCAACTCCTCTGGGGAGAGCACCTCTCTGGGCTGTGCGCTGAAACTTGCCTCAAGGAGGGCGAGTTGGTCGAGGGCTGCGGCGCGTTCACGTCGCACGCTGTCCGGGTCGCGCTGATGACTCGAGGCAGGTAGAGGCTTCTCCATGGCCTGAAGCTTGGTATTCAGGTTGCGCAGGTCCTGCTGGGTGAGGAAATACAAAAACAACAGCACCAGCAGCAGCAGGACGAGCAAGGCCAGCAAGACCGTGACGAGGGTGAGTGCCGAGTTCATGCAGATGAGCCTTTGAGTGGGCCCATGGTAGCTGCTGAGCATCCACACCGCATGCAAGCCCCTGCGCCGCAGGGTGGATGTCACCGGTCAGCGACGGCATGCAGCGAACCGCAGCCACAGGCCGGCAGGCGCGAGACCCAAGAGACACCCGGACGGCCTGTGGCAGGCGGCCGGGGGGGCAAAAACTGAGGCGGA
>CAYVGD010000270.1:0-3977 GCA_964450095.1 uncultured Polaromonas sp. | reverse complement strand
ATTGATTTCTTTTTGAGACCTTCGACACCATGCCTTCTTCTTCTGTCTTTTCGCGCTGCGCCCTGCTGGGCGCACTCGTTGCGCTGGGCTCGGGCCTGGCCGCGCCGGCCGCCCTCGCGCAGGCCTATCCCACCAAGCCGGTCAAGCTGGTGGTGAATTTCCCGCCGGGTGGCCCGGCCGACATGATGGCCCGCTCCGTGGCCGAGGCGCTGCAGGGCTCGCTCAAGCAGCCCTTCATCGTCGAGAACAAGGCCGGCGCCGGCGGCAACCTGGGCGCTGACCAGGTGGCCAAGAGCCCGGCCGACGGGTACACCGTGCTGGTGAGCATCGACACCACCTTCACCGTCAATCCGCACATCTACAAGGGCATGCCCTTCAAGGTGGACGACTTCAAGCCCGTCATGACCATGGCTTCGTCCGGCATGATGTTCGGCGTCCACCCTGGCACCGGCTTCAAGTCACTGAAGGACCTGGTGGCCGCAGGCAAGGCGCGCACGCTCAACTTCAGCAGCGCGGGCAATGGCAGCCCCGGGCACCTGGCCTCCGAAATTTTCACCGACGCCGCCAGCGTGCGCATCCAGCACGTGCCCTACCGGGGCAACACGCCGGCGGTGACCGCCCTGCTGGCCGCCGAGGTGGATGCAGGCATCCTGGCCACCCCGGGCCTGCTGCCGCATGTGAAGGCCGGCAAGATCACTCCGTTGGCCGTGACCAGCCGCCAGCGCTCCAAGCTGGCACCGGAGGTGCCCACCGTCGCGGAAGCCGGCTTCAAGGGCCTGGAGCAGGAGATCCTGTACCTGGTGCAGGTGCCGGCGGCCACGCCCGACGCCGTGGTGCAGACGCTGCACAAGGCCATGACCGAGGCCTTCAAGCGGCCCGAGCTGCAGGCCCGCCTGGCCGGGCTGGACCTGGTCTACGAGGGCCTGAACGGCACTGATACCCGCAAGCGCCTGCAGGAGATGTCCAACCGCTACGCGCCCATCGTCAAATCCACGGGCATGCAAGCCGAATGAAGCGCCCCAACATCATCTTCATCGTGGCCGACGACCTCGGCTTCGCCGACCTCGGCTGCTACGGCGGCCGCGACGCCGAATTCGGCCCGGTCTCCCCGGTGCTGGACCGCCTGGCCGCCCACGGCCTGCGCCTGACCGAGGGCTATGCCAACTCGCCCGTGTGCTCGCCCACGCGCTTTGCCATGATCACGGCCCGTTACCAGTACCGCCTGCGCGGCGGTGCTGACGAGCCCATCAGCAGCAAGAGCCAGGGCAGCACCATCCTGGGCCTGCCGCCCGAGCATCCCACGCTGCCCTCGCTGCTGCGCGGCGCCGGCTACCGCACGGCCCTCATCGGCAAGTGGCACCTGGGCTACCCGCCGGTGTTCGGGCCGCTGAAATCAGGCTACGAAGAATTCTTCGGCCCGATGTCGGGCGGCGTGGATTACTTCACCCACTGCAGCAACAACGGCACCCACGACCTGTACTTCGGCGAGGCCGAGCATTCAGAGGAGGGCTACCTCACGGACCTGCTGTCGCGCCGCGCGGTGGACTACGTCGAGCGCATGGCCCCGGGCGCGCGCGAGGGCACGCCGTTCTTCCTGAGCCTGCACTACACCGCACCGCACTGGCCCTGGGAGACGCGCGATGACGAGGCGCTGGCTGCCCAGGTCAAGAGCAACCTGTTCCATCTCGATGGCGGCGACATCCACACCTACCGCCGCATGATCCACCACATGGACGAGGGCATCGGTTGGCTGGTGGAGTCGCTTGAAAAACAGGGCCTGCTGGACGACACCCTGATCGTCTTCACCAGCGACAACGGTGGCGAGCGCTTTTCGGACAACTGGCCGCTCGTGGGCGGCAAGATGGACCTGACCGAAGGCGGCATCCGCGTGCCCTGGATCGCCCACTGGCCAGCCATGATCCGCCCGGGCGGCGTGAGCGCCCAGCACTGCCTGACCATGGACTGGTCGGCCACCATGCTCGAGCTGGCCGGTGCCGAGCCCGCCCCGGATTTCCCCTGGGACGGTGTCTCGCTCCAGCCGGTGCTGAAAGATGCGGCCGCCAGCTTCGCACGGCCCATGTTCTGGCGAATGAACCACCGCGGCCAGCGCGCCATGCGCGAGGGCGACTGGAAATACCTGCGGGTGGACGGCTGCGACTACCTCTTCAACATCCACCGCGACGCCCGCGAGCGGGCCAACCTCGCCCGGCGCGAGCCCGAGCGGCTGGAGCGCATGCGACTGGCCTGGGAGGCCTGGAACGCGAGCGTGCCGCCCATTCCCGACGACGCCACCGTGAGCCTGGGCTACTCCAAGGCCGACATGCCCCAGCGCTGACAGCGCAGGCCCGGCCCGGCTCGGTACCGAAGCCGGCAGCGCCGAAAGGGGCCCCGCCCCTGCCGGCGCGTGCCCGGCCCTTCAGGCGGCCGGCAGCACCGTGCCCGCGCACTCGCCCCAGCCGATGCGCACCGCGCCCGGGCGCTGGCAAAAGCCCTTGAGCATCACGCGGTCGCCGTCCTGCAGGAAGCTGCGCTGCTCACCGTTGGCAAGCAGCAGCGGCTGCTTGCCGCCTTGCGACAGCTCCAGCATCGATCCCGCCTGCTCGGGCCACGGGCCTGAAAGCGTGCCCGAGCCGAACAGGTCGCCGGGCCGCAGTGCGCAGCCGTTGACCGTGTGGTGCGCCACCAGCTGCGCCACCGTCCAGTAGGCCGCATCGGCGAAGTTCGAGCGGCTGATGCACTCGCCCTCCAGCCCGGCGTCCCGCATGGCCGGTGTCTGCAGCCAGACCTCCAGCCCGATGTCAAAGGCCCCCGCCTGCGCGTTGGCCGGCGACTGCAGGTAGGGCAGCGGCTGCGGGTCGCCCTCGGGCCGCGTGAAAGGCCGGCGGTAGGGCGCCAGCGCCTCCAGCGTCACGATCCAGGGCGAGACGGTGCTGGCGAAGTTCTTCGACAGGAACGGCCCCAGCGGCTGGTATTCCCAGGCCTGCACGTCGCGGGCGCTCCAGTCGTTGAAGAGCGTGAGGCCGAACACATGGTTTTCGGCCTGCGCCATGGGCACGGGCTCGCCCAGGGTGCTGGGCGCACCGATCACCACGCCCAGCTCCAGCTCGAAGTCCAGGCGCGCGGTCGGCCGGAGCTCGGGGACCTCGGCATCGGGGGCCTTCACCTGGCTGCGCGGGCGGCGCAACGGCTCGCCGCTGGCGATCAGCGTGGACGAGCGGCCGTGGTAGCCGATGGGCACCCACTTGTAGTTGGGCAGCAGCGGGTTGTCCGGCCGGAACAGCCGGCCCACTGCCGTGGCGTGGTGGATGCCCACGTAGAAGTCGGTGTAGTCACCCACCTCGCAGGGCAGGCCCAGCTGCACGTCGCGCTGGGCGTGCAGGGCCCGGGCCCATGCGGCCTCTTGCGCGCTGCCCTGGCGCAGCCCGCGCGAGAGCGCCAGGCGCAGGGCCTGGCGTTCGGCCGCTGGCAGGGCCAGGAGCCTGGCCATGTCGGCATGGTCCACAAGGCCGGCGGCGCGCAGGTCGAGCACTTCTTGGCCGATGGCCACGCCGATGCGCCAGGCTTCGTTCTGGCCGGTCCTGAAGCGGCCAAACGGCAGGTTCTGGATGGGGAAGTCGCAGCCGCTGTCCTGGGCCGAGGCGACCCAGCTGCGCAGGGCCGGATCGTGGGTTTCGTCGAGGGTGTGCATGTTGTCCTTCAGGCGTGGCTGCCGTCGTGCATCCAGGCGGCGTGGGCGGGCGCGCGGCGGGTGCGGCTCCACTCTTGCAGCATGTCGCGCTTGACCGCGTCGAGCTTTTGCATCATCTCGGGCGTGCCGCAGTCGGCCGCCAGTTCCAGGCGGTGGCCATTGGGGTCGAAGAAGTAGATGCTCTTGAAGAGGGTGTGGTTGGTCGGGCCCAGCACCTCGATGCCTGCGGCCTCGAGCCGGGCCTTGGTGGCCAGCACGTCGACCACCGCGGCCTGGAACGAGGCGGCCA
>CAYVGD010000269.1:0-3981 GCA_964450095.1 uncultured Polaromonas sp. | reverse complement strand
CGGTTCAGGTGCTTGGTGATCTGTTCGATGACGTCGTCCGACCCGGTGGTCTGGATGGTCATGCGCGACAGGCTCGGGTCCTCCGTCGGGGCGACGGTCAGGCTTTCGATGTTGTAGCCGCGGGCCGAGAACAGGCCCACGACGCGGGAGAGTGCGCCTGCTTCGTTTTCGAGCAGGACAGCGATGATGTGCTTCATGTGATTCCTCTTTTCGCCGCCCTCCCCTGTGCACGGTAATGCACAGGCTCGGCGGTCAATAGATTCGTCTGGAGGCCGGCCCTCGCGGGCCCGCCGGATGGGGGTGCGCTGGGGCACCCGGCTGCGTCAGAGGTCTTCGCTCCCCAGCAGCATCTCGGTGATGCCCTTGCCGGCCTGCACCATGGGGAACACGTTTTCCGTCGGGTCGGTGCGGAAATCCATGAACACGGTGCGGTCCTTGAGCGCCCGGGCCTCGCGCAATGCCGGCTCGACGTCTTGTGGACGCTCGATCAGCATGCCGACGTGGCCATAGGCTTCAGCAAGTTTCACGAAATTGGGCAGGGCATCCATGTAGCTGTGGCTGTAGCGGCCGGAGTATTCGATCTCCTGCCACTGGCGCACCATGCCCAGGTAGCGGTTGTTCAGCGAGATGACCTTGATCGGCGTGTTGTACTGCAGGCAGGTGGACAGTTCCTGGATGCACATCTGGACCGATCCCTCGCCCGTGACGCAGTAGACTTCGCTCTCGGGCTTGGCCAGCTTGATGCCCATGGCATACGGAATGCCCACGCCCATGGTGCCCAGGCCGCCGGAGTTGATCCAGCGGCGCGGCTCGTTGAACTTGTAGAACTGGGCAGCCCACATCTGGTGCTGGCCCACGTCGGAGGTCACGTAGGCCTCGACGTCCTTGGTCATGTTCCACAGGGTCTCGATCACCATCTGCGGCTTGATCACGTCCTTGTTGCCGCGGTCGTACTTCATGCAGTCGCGCGCGCGCCAGCCTTCGATGGTGTCCCACCAGGCCGACAGGGCCTTCTCGTCCGGCCGGATGGTGCTCTCGCGCACCATGTTGATCAGCTCGGTCAGCACGTCCTTCACATCGCCGACGATGGGCACATCCACCTTGACGCGCTTGGAGATGCTGGACGGGTCGATGTCGATGTGGATGATCTTGCGCTCGTTCTGCGCGAAGTGCTTGGGGTTGCCGATCACGCGGTCATCGAAGCGCGCGCCGATGGCCAGCAGCACGTCGCAGTTCTGCATGGCGTTGTTGGCTTCGATGGTGCCGTGCATGCCCAGCATGCCCAGGAACTTGCGGTCCGTGGCAGGGTAGGCGCCCAAGCCCATCAGGGTGTTGGTGCAGGGAAAGCCCAGCATGTCCACCAGGGTGCGAAGCTCCTGGCAGGCGTTGGCCATGAGCACGCCACCGCCGGTGTAGATGTAGGGCCGCTTGGCGCTCATGAGCAACTGCAGCGCCTTGCGGATCTGGCCGCCGTGGCCCTTGCGCACCGGGTTGTAGCTGCGCATCTCGACCTTGGCCGGGTACTCGTAGACGCACTTCTTGAGCGACACGTCCTTGGGCACGTCCACCACCACCGGGCCGGGGCGGCCAGTGCGGGCGATGTGGAAGGCCTTCTTGACGGTGGCCGCCAGGTCGCGAACGTCCTTGACCAGGAAGTTGTGCTTGACGATGGGGCGGGTGATGCCAACGGTGTCACATTCCTGGAAGGCATCCAGGCCGATCGCGGCCGTGGGCACCTGTCCGGTGATGATCACCATGGGAATGCTGTCCATGTAGGCCGTGGCGATGCCCGTGATGGCATTGGTCACGCCAGGGCCGGAGGTCACGAGGGCCACGCCGACATCGCCCGTGGCGCGGGCGTAACCATCGGCCGCGTGCACAGCCGCCTGCTCGTGGCGCACCAGCACGTGCTGCATCGACTCTTGCTTGTAGAGGGCGTCGTAGATGTAGAGCACGGCACCACCCGGGTAGCCCCAGATGTACTTGACCTGCTCTTCGATGAGGGCGCGCACCAGGATCTCAGCGCCCATGATTTCGGCGCCCTTGTCCTGCGGTGTGGCTGCGGCTGCGGAAGCGATTTCCGCCTTGGTGATTTCCATGATGAACCTTTGCGAATTTCTCTGACGAAAAACCTTGGGTGCCCCTGGGCCCATCCTTGTGGGACGGCTTTGGAACTTGAGGCCTGAGACCATGGGCGAAGGATGCTCGCCGGATCCAGACCCGTTTGCCTCTTGATCTGAACAGACGATTATGACACCAGGCGCCGCACCAGCCCTGCCCATGCATAATCGCAGCCGTTTCCAGACGACCCGCAACTGCGCCCGAGCCCCCTTGCCCAGGCGGCGACCCGACCGACACCGTCCCCTGCCGTGGCCACAGAAAAAGAACTCTCCGAGTTCCTCCGGAACGTGGAAAAGCGAGCCTTCAAGCGCAGCGTCTACCACGTGCGCGACCCGGATGCGGCGCTCGACATCGTCCAGGACAGCATGATCAAGCTGGCCCAGCACTACGGCGACAAGCCCGTCGCCGAGTTACCGATGCTGTTCCAGCGGATCCTCTCGAACACCACGCTCGACTGGTTCCGCCGGCAAAAAACCCGCAACGCGCTGTTCACCAACCTCAGCGACTTCGCCGATGCCGGCGACGCCAGCGACTTCGACCTGCTGCAGACACTCGAAGCCATGGAGGGCGGCGAAGGCATTGAAAGCGCGCAGGACGCCCTGGAGCGGGCACAGATCCTGCAGGAACTCGAAGCCCACATCATGGAACTGCCAGGGCGTCAACGAGAGGCATTCTTGATGCGTTACTGGGAGGAGATGGACGTGGCCGAAACCGCCGCGGCCATGGGCTGCTCCGAAGGCAGTGTCAAAACGCACTGTTCCAGGGCAGTTCAGGCCCTCAGCAAGGCATTGAGCGCCAAAGGAATCCGACCATGACCCCCGAAAACCGACGTTACGCCGAATGGATGACCGACCGGCAAGGCTTGAGACTTGCCGGCCAGCTCAGCCACGCCACGGCCGAATTGCCGCATGAAGTGACCGAGCGCTTGCGCGCGGCCAGGGAGCGCGCGCTGTCACTTCGCAAGCGCGAGGTGGCCGTGGCCGCGGCACCCGCCTGGGCCGCGCAGGGCGGCGCCGGGACCCTGTCCTGGGGCGCCGATGAGGCTCCAGGCCTGCTGCAGCGGCTCAGTGGCCTGGTGGCGCTGGGCGTGCTCGTGCTGGGGCTGGTCGGCATCGACAGCCTGCTCGACGAGCAACGCGCCCAGGAACTGGCCGCTGTGGACGTGGCCCTGCTCACCGATGAGCTGCCACCCGCGGCTTTCGCAGACCCCGGTTTCATCCACTTCCTGCAAAAGGAAATGTGAGAGCGCACCACCTGCGTTCCCATCCCCTCCCATGCCACCGACCAAAGAGCACCGTCTTGCCCACCGCACCAGCGGCCGGGCTTGGCTGGCCATGGCCGGCGGCGTGCTGGCTGCCCTCAGCCTGGCAGTGATTGCGGCGGACCCTTCTCAGCCCGAAGCACCTGCGCCGAGTGCAGCACCGCAGGCTGCGTCGGTGGCCGCACCCCAGGCGCCTGGCCAGGCCACAGGCCCGACCCGGCCTCCCGGCACCTCATCGCCGCAACCGGGCTGGCAACGCCTGAGTGCCGCGCAGAAGCAGGCCCTGGCACCTTTGGCATCCACCTGGGACACGCTCACACCGGCGCACCAACGCAAATGGCTGGAAATCTCCAAGAACCACCCCCAGCTCACCCCCGCTGAGCAGGCCAAGATGCACGACCGCATGGCCGACTGGGTGGCGCTGACCCCCAAGGAGCGGGCGCAGGCGCGGCTCAACTTCGGCAAGACCGCAGAGATCGCCCGCGAACTCACGCCTTCGGAGCGCCTTGCCAAGTGGCAGGCCTACCAGGCGCTCGCCCCGGAGGAGCGGCAAAAGCTGGTCGATCGATACGCTGACGCTATTTCGTCGGGAAGATCCC
>CAYVGD010000268.1:0-4024 GCA_964450095.1 uncultured Polaromonas sp. | reverse complement strand
AGTCCCGCCCCATGGCCACCTCCTCCCCCGCCCCGACCGACGCTCTGGCACCGTCCGAGCCCGGCCCCGGCCTGGCGTCCACCCCGGCCTTCAGCCCGCTGTACCAGCAGATCAAGGCCCTGATCCTGCAAAGCCTGCAGGCCGGCGAGTGGAAGCCGGGTGATCTGATTCCCAGCGAGATCGAGCTGGCCGCGCGCTTTCGCGTGAGCCAGGGAACGGTGCGCAAAGCCATTGACGAGCTGGCGGCCGAAAACCTGGTGGTGCGGCGCCAGGGCCGGGGCACTTTTGTCGCCACCCACGCCGAGCAGCACATCCAGTACCGCTTCCTGCGGCTGCTGCCCGACGGCGGCGACACCAGCAGCGAGGGGCCGGCCGAGCGCAGCATCATCGACTGCAAGCGCCAGCGAGCCCCGGCGGACATCGCACGCACCCTGGGCCTGCGCACGGGCGACGCGGTGCTGCAGGTCAAAAGAGTGCTTGCCTTCCAGGGGGTGCCCACCATCCTGGAAGACCTGTGGCTGCCCGGCAGCCCCTTCAAGGGGCTGACCGCGGAGCGCCTGTCCAGTTACCAGGGCACCATGTACGCGCTGTTCGAGACCGAGTTCGGCGTGCGCATGGTACGGGCCGACGAAAAGCTGCGCGCCGTGGCGGCCGATGCGGCAGCATCCGAGCTGCTCGCAGTGCCTTTGGGCACCCCCCTGCTGAGCGTGGAACGCATTGCCTACACTTACCAGGACATGCCGATGGAGCTGCGCCGGGGCCTGTACCGCACCGACACGCACTACTACCACAACACCCTGAGCTGAAAGGGGCTGCGCGGCGGCCCACCCGGACCGCCATGACACGCCAGCAAGCCAAGCCCGATCCGGGCTTCAAGGGCAACAAGTCCTACCTTCCCAGCAAACCCTGCGCGGCCTGCGGTCGCACCATGACTTGGCGCCGCGCGTGGGCCAAGAACTGGGACGAGGTGCGCTACTGCTGCGACGCCTGCCGCCGCGGCAAGGGCCGGGCATCATGACCGGCAACCGCACTGACATCGCGGCCCCCTGCCGCCACATCGTCCTGATCCTGGGCGACCAATTGGACGCGCAGTCTTCTGCCCTGCAAGGCCTGGACCCTGCGCAGGATGTGGTGGTGATGATCGAGGCGCAGGAAGAGTCCACGCATGTGCGTTCGCACAAGCTGCGAACCGCGCTGTTCCTCTCGGCCATGCGGCATTTCGCGGGCGAGCTGGGCGCGCGCGGACTGAGGGTGCACTACCGCGCCCTGGGGCGCGAGGACGATGCCACGCTGGCCAGCGGCCTGCTGGCTGCTGTGGCTGTGCTGCGGCCGCGTGCCGTCATCGGCGTGGAGCCCGGCGACCTGCGGGTGCGCGCGGGGCTGGAGGCCGCGATGCCGCCCGACCTGCCGCTGGAGTGGCGCGAGGACACACATTTCCTGTGCAGCTTGCCGCGGTTCCAGCGCTGGGCGGGCCGCTCCAAGACGCTGCGCATGGAGTTCTTCTACCGCCAGATGCGCCAGGCCTTCGGTGTGCTGATGGACGGGGACGAGCCCGTGGGTGGCCAATGGAACTTCGACGCCGACAACCGCAAAAGCTTCGGCAAGGCCGGCCCACAGAACCTGCCCAAGCCGCCGGCCTTTGAGCCGGACGAGATCACGCGGGACGTGCTGGCGCTGGTGGACCAGCGCTTTGCCGGGCACCCCGGCAACACCGCCGGCTTCCGCTGGCCCGTGACGCGCGAGCAGGCGCTGGTGGCGCTGGAGGACTTCATCACGCACCGCCTGCCGCATTTCGGCGCCCACCAGGACGCCATGTGGACCGGCATGCATTTCGGCTGGCATGCGCTGCTGTCGAGCTCGCTCAACCTCAAGCTGCTCCAGCCGCTGGAGGTGGTGCAGGCGGCCGAGCGTGCCTGGCGGGAACGGGGACTGGACCTGGCGAGCGTCGAAGGCTTCATCCGCCAGGTGCTGGGCTGGCGGGAATTCATCCGGGGGGTGTATTTCCTGGACATGCCCGAGCTCAAGACCGCCAACCACTTCGAACACCGAAACGCCCTGCCCCAGTGGTACTGGACGGGCCATACGCGCATGAACTGCATGCGACAGTCCATCGGCCAGACGCTGGAGACCGGCTACTCGCACCACATCCAGCGCCTGATGGTGACCGGCATGTTCGGCGTGCTGGCGCAGATCGAGCCGCAGCAGCTGTGCGACTGGTACCTTTCCGTCTACATCGATGCGGTGGAATGGGTCGAGCTGCCCAACACCGCCGGCATGGCGCTGTTTGCCAACGGCGGGCGCTTCACCTCCAAGCCCTACGTGGCCAGCGGCGCCTACGTCAAGCGCATGAGCAACTACTGCCAGGGCTGCGCCTACGCCCCCGAGGAGCGGGTGGGCGCGCAGGCCTGCCCCATGACCACCTTGTACTGGCATTTCCTGGACACGCACCGGGAAAGCTTCGAGCGCAATCCCCGCACTGCCCTCATGGCCAAGAACCTGGCCCGGATCGGCGAGGCCGAACGCCAGGCCATTGGCCAGCGGGCTTCGGAAATGCTTTCCGACCTCGACGCGCTGTAAACCTCGCGTCAGTTTCAGGCGCGTTACCACGTCCCGGGACCCTCAAGGCGGTCGAACAGGCCGCCAGGACCGCAAAAAGTAGCCTCCAGCGCATTCCGAGCCCGCCAATGGGCGATTGCATTGCCCTAGAATTTAGGGTTGAACCGTTTTGTTACCACGCAGTTACCGACCCCACGAAAGCACAGCATGTCTGAATCCGTGACCCTCGCTAAGAAGCGACCCGAGTTCCGAAACATCAACGCCCTGTCGGACCTGCCGACCTACCGCCTGCCCGCCGCGGGCTGGGTGTCCATCCTTCACCGCGTCAGCGGCGTGCTGATGTTCCTGCTGATGCCCTTCGTGATCTGGATGTTCGACACCTCGATTTCCTCCGAAATCTCCTACGCCAAGTTCACCAGCGCCTTTTCCGCCGGCATGCTGGGCCTGCCGGGCTTTCTGTGGAAACTGGTGGCGCTGGCCCTGATCTGGGCCTACCTGCATCACTTCATCGCCGGCGTGCGCCACCTGCGCATGGACATGAGCCACGACGCCGTGACCCGCGCCTCCGGCGCCAACTCCGCCCGCGTGGTGCTGATCCTGAGCCTGGCGCTGACCGCCATCCTGGGCGCCAAGCTGTTCGGCCTCTACTGAATCCAAAGAAAGGGAGCTCATCCATGGCAGTCAATTACGGCGCCAAGCGCATCGTCGTCGGCGCACATTACGGCACGCGGGACTGGCTGGCCCAGCGCGTGACCGCGGTCCTCATGGCCCTGTTCACGGTGATCGTGCTGGCCCAGGTGATCCTCACCTCCGGCCCCATCACTTATGACAGCTGGTCCGGCATCTTCGCCCCGCAGGCGATGAAGACCCTGACCTTCGCCGTGATCATCGCCCTGCTCTACCATGTTTGGGTCGGCATGCGCGACGTGTTCATGGACTACATCAAGCCCGTGGGCATCCGCCTGGGCCTGCAAGTGTTCACCATCGTCTGGCTCGTGGCTTGCGCGGGCTGGGCCATCCAAGTGCTCTGGAGATTCTGAAACCATGTCCGCTTCTACCTCCAAACTCCCCAAGCGCAAGTTCGACGTCGTCATCGTCGGTGCCGGCGGCTCCGGCATGCGCGCCTCGCTGCAGCTCGCACGCGCCGGCCTGAACGTGGCCGTGCTGTCCAAGGTGTTCCCCACCCGTTCGCACACCGTGGCGGCGCAGGGCGGCATCGGCGCCTCGCTCGGCAACATGAGCGAAGACAACTGGCACTACCACTTCTACGACACCGTCAAGGGCTCCGACTGGCTCGGTGACCAGGACGCCATCGAATTCATGTGCCGTGAGGCGCCCAAGGTCGTTTATGACCTCGAGCACATGGGCATGCCCTTCGACCGCAACCCGGACGGCACCATCTACCAGCGCCCCTTCGGCGGCCACACCGCCAACTACGGCGAAAAGCCGGTGCAGCGCGCCTGCGCGG
>CAYVGD010000267.1:0-4057 GCA_964450095.1 uncultured Polaromonas sp. | reverse complement strand
GACCCTCCCCGTGCTCCTGCGAGTCGCCGGCATGGTCCAGCGCCGTGAGCACTGGCGTTTCCTTGCGCGTGGCGGCCGCGATCAGTGCCAGGGGAATCTTGGGCGTGCGGTCGGCGCACAGCAGGCCGTTGGCCTCCTGGAAGGTGTCGGCGAACTGCGTGTAGCAGTAGCCCGAGAACATGCCGATCTCGTTGACCACGTCCATCAGCGCGCGGTAGCGGCGGTGGAATTCCTTGTCGTCTGCGGCCGTGGCGTAGCCCCAGGCTGGCTGGCTGCTGCCGGTGGGGCCCTTGGCGTAGGCGATGCCGCCGAATTCGGTGAGCACGATGGGCTGGCCCCGGTGCGGATAGCCGTCGAGCGTGAGCACGCGCCCGCCGGGGCGGCGGCGGTCCATCACCTCGGCCGCCCGCACCATGGCGCCGTAGCGTTGGGCCAGGTGCTCGGGGTTGTTGTCGTAGTCGTGGATGCCCAGCAGGTCGGTGGCCGAGGCTTCCCAGCCGTCGTTGCCGATCACCGGACGCGTGGGGTCCAGCGTGCGGGTGAGGTGGTAGAGCGCCTCCACCGCATTGCGGTGCGGCTGCAGCGAGGTGAGGTCCGGCACGCCCCAGGACTCATTGAAGGGCACCCACGCGATGATGCAGGGGTGGCTGTAGTCGCGCTCGATGGCCTCGGTCCATTCGCGCACGGTGCGCTTGATCGCGGTGGCGGTGAAGCGGTAGGCAGACGGCATTTCCTCCCACACCAGCAGGCCCAGCGTGTCGGCCCAGTAGAGGTAGCGGGGGTTCTCGATCTTCTGGTGCTTGCGCACGCCATTGAAGCCCATGGCCTTGGCCAGCTCGACGTCGCGCTTGAGCGCCTCGTCGCTGGGCGAGGCCAGCAGCGTGTCGGGCCAGTAGCCCTGGTCCAGCACCAGCCGCAGCGGGTAGGGCCGGCCGTTGAGCATGAAGCGGTCGCGCGTGATGCTGGCTGAGCGCAGGGCCGTGTAGGAGCGCACCCGGTCCAGCACCTGCGGGCCCTGCCAGAGGATGACCTCGGCCTGCAGCAGCGTGGGCCGCTCGGGGGACCACAGCAGTTCGTTGCGCGAATCGTCGATGCCCGGATCCGACAGGCCGATGCGGCGGTTGGCCTCCTGCCCGATCACCATGTAGCGGTCGTCCGCCAGGAGGCGCTCGCCATGCCAGAGCTTGACCTCGACCGTCAGGCCCTCGGCCCTGTCGCCGTCCACCAGGGTCTCGTTGCCGATTTCGAAGCCGGTGAAATGCGGCGTCCAGCGCAGCTGCGTGATGAAGGTGCGGCCCACGCGCTCGAGCCACACCGGCTGCCAGATGCCGGTGGTGCGCGGATACCAGATGGAATGCGGTTCAAGCTGCCAGTCCTGCTTCCCGCGGGGCTTGGCCAGGTCGTGCGGGTCGTCCTCCACGCGCACCGTCAGGCGCTGTGGGCCGGAGGCCGTCAGCGCCTGCGTGATGTCGGCCGAGAACGGCGTGTGGCCGCCCTCGTGCTCGGCCACCAGGATGCCGTTGACCCACACCCGCGCCGCATAGTCCACCGCACCGAAGTGCAGCAGCACGCGTTCGGGACCGGGCACGGGCTCGAAATCGCGCTCATACCAGCACACCGGGTGAAAGCCGGTGTCGCCGATGCCGCTGGCCTGGCTCTCGGGCGGGGAGGGCACGCGGATCTCGTGGGTCCACTGGATGCATTCGCTCGGATGCAGGTGGCCCGAGCAGTCGTCGAAGGTGAAGCGCCACAAGCCGTCGAGCGACTGCCAGGGCTCGCGCACCAGCTGCGGGCGCGGGTAGGCGGGTTCATGCATGCGGACCATTCTGCGCCGGCAGCACTGAAGCTTTCGGCCGTCCTTACCGACGGTTGCAGTCCCCTCCAGCCCTTTGCACCTGCTCACATGCCCGGCCGCAGGGCGCAGCCGAGGCCGGGCTTGCGACTGGCGCTGATCCGGCGCCTGGCCGACCGCGGCGACATGGCCATCCTGCTGGTGGAGCAGTATTACGACTTTGCCCAAGAGCTGGCCGACGATGACCTCGTGATGGAGCGCGGTGAGGTGATCGCCCGCGGTCTGGGCAGCCAGATGCAGGCCGATGGCGTGCGGAAGATGGTCGCCATTTGAGCCAGCAAGCCCGGCTTTTGCCTACCATGAAAAGAGCTGTTTTCTGGCCCGGGAGTTACCCACGGCCAGTGTGCACGGCTTTGTGGACAAGTGGCTGGATAAGCACGGCAAGCCCCGTCCGGCGCGGCCTGCAACAGAGTGCCCAACAAACAGGCAGACCGGAAAACTTGCACGGCCGGGCGTCTGCCGGGGGGTTTTTCCTGTCCAGCCTAGGCCGCCGCTGGCTGCCTTCCTACAGGCCGCAGGGCAGGCGGGCCTCAAGTTGGAGGGCTTCGAAAGCAACCGCCCCAGGAGCTCCTCCATGCGCGTGGACATCTACCGCCGGCCCGAGACGCCAGGTCGTTTTTCTTACCTTGCCGTGCCCGAGGGCCGCGAGATCCCGCAGGAGGCGATCAACACCGACTGGGAGGCCGACCTGCGCGGCATGGAGGTGGGCGAAGAGGCCGAGCTGCTGCAGGACTTCGGCATGCCCGAGGCGGCCGCGCAGATGAGCGAGAAGGGCTACGCGATCACCAGCATCCGGGCGGTGTAGCCCGCGCTGCCGCGGCGGTGGCTCGCCTGGCGGTGGCCGCCGCTGTTCCCCTGCAGGGTCAGTGGTGGTGCCCGTGCTCGCCGTGCACGTGGCCGTGGGCGATTTCCTCGGCGCTGGCGGCGCGCACGTCCAGCACCTCCACGTTCACCCGCAGCGCCTTGCCCGCCAGCGGGTGGTTGCCGTCGAGGATGACCTCCGGCCCCTTGATCTTGACCACGGTGAACACATGGGTGCGGCCGTCCTCGCCCCGGCCCTCGAGCTGGCCGCCCACCTTCACGCCGGGTGGGAACTGGGTCTTGGGAATGCTCTGCACCAGGCTCTCGTCACGCTCGCCGAAGGCTTGCGCAGTGCCGAGTTCGAGCGCGGCCTTGAAGCCCTTGGCCTGGCCTTCCAGGGCCTCTTCGATGGCGGGCAGCAGGTTGCCATAGCCGCCGTGCAGGTAGGCCACGGGTTCCTTGCCGTCTTCGATGGGCTGGCCCTGCGCGTCCGATACCTTGAGGCGGACGGTGACGGCGGTGTCTTTGCTGATGTTCATGAGACGGTCTCTGAGAAGGCCGGCCGGGGGCCGGACGGGTTCATGGGGAAGTCGCTGTGCCGGGCTGCACTGGCAGGAACCAGGGCCAAGGCTGTTCATGGCCTGGACGGTTTGCGGGCGCAGCGCCGGGGACCGACATTGTCGCCGCAGCCCGCGGGGGGAGCGGCTGCCTCGCCGCTGGGCATGGGCCGCTGCCGCAAAACCTGCCGCGGCCGCGTTGCATGCCTTTGCCCGGGCATGATTTCACTGCAAGGACCCGGTGCGCGGCGTGGGTACCTGCATTTGCATGGCCGCAGCCGCTGGCGCCCGGCCCGATAGACGCTGCGCAGCAGCGCCATGGCGGGGTCCACCACCGGCGCGAGCACGCCCAGCTCCAGCCCCAGCCCAGCACCTGGGCCAGCGGGAGGGTGCCGCCGGCCATCGCGGCCATCGCCGCCGGCGAACACGCCCCCCTTGGTCTTGATCGCCTGTTCCAGCTCATCGCCGCCCACCAGCCCACCGTCCGTGGTCGAGCCTCAGCGTGGCGTGCGGGGGGCAGGCAGGGCACGGACGGGGCTCGGACGGGGCTGGAGCCCTGCTCGTCCTGCTCAGTGAGGCCGCCCTGGCCGCGGCTGCGGCGCCTGCAGTGCGCTTTCAGTGGCTGTTGGTGCCGCGGTGCGCCCAGGCGGTGGTGTGCTTTTCAACGTAGCTGAACAGCTCGTACATCACCATGGCCATCGCGCCAACCACGACCAGACCGGCAAAGGCCAGGCCCATCTGCATGGCCGAGCCGGCCGAGATCAGGAGGTAGCCGATGCCTTCGTTGGCCGCCGTCATCTCCGACACCGTGGTGCCCACGAAGGCCAGGGTGATGGCGACCTTGAGC
>CAYVGD010000266.1:0-4101 GCA_964450095.1 uncultured Polaromonas sp. | reverse complement strand
GCCAGCTCTCGGCCTCGAACGCCGAGGTCTGGACCCACCCGTCCACGCTGGTCAAGGGCATCAAGTGGATGCTCAAGAGCGACGCACCGCTGCTGGTGAACCCCCGGCCGAGCTGGCACAAGATCTCGTGGTTTGCTGAATTCATCGCCAGCATTCCCAAGTACAAGGCCAACACCATCGAGACGGCGCGCCTGGCGATCGCTGCGCGCCAGCACCTGTTTGCCTGGGCCGAGGCCGAGGGCATCGGCTTTGACCTCAAGAAGCAAGGCATCTTGCACATCTACCGCGACCGCAAGGGTTTTGAGCACGCGGGCGAGGTCTCCAAGCTGCTGGCCGCAGGCGGGCTGCCGCGCCAGGCCGTGACGCCCGAGGAAATGAGGGCCATCGAGCCGACGCTTGCGGGCAGCTACTACGGCGGCTACTACACCGAAAGCGACTCCACGGGGGACATCCACAAGTTCACCCAGGGGCTGGCTGCCGCCTGCGAACGCCTGGGCGTGCGCTGCCTCTACGGCCAGGACGTGCGCTCGGTGCGCAGCGACGGCCGCAGCGCCCAGGTCACCGTGGGCCAGGGCGATGCGCAGCAGACCCATGCCTTCCATGCCATGGTGGTGTGCGCCGGCGTGGCCAGCCGGGACCTGGCGGCCCAGCTGGGTGACCGGGTGAACATCTACCCGGTCAAGGGCTACTCGATCACCGTGAACCTGTCGGATGCGGCCAGCCAGGCCGCTGCGCCCAACGTGAGCCTGCTGGACGACGAGACCAAGCTCGTGACCAGCCGCCTGGGCGTGGACCGCTTCCGCGTGGCCGGCACGGCCGAATTCAACGGCGTGAACCGCGACATCCGGGCCGACCGCATCCGTCCCCTGGTGGACTGGGTGCAGCAGTGCTTCCCCGGCGTGAGCACCCGCCAGGTGGTGCCCTGGGCGGGTCTGCGCCCCATGATGCCGGACATGATGCCCCGCGTGGGCCGAGGTCGGCAGGCCAATGTGTTCTACAACACCGGCCACGGCCACCTCGGCTGGACGCTGAGCGCGGCCACCGCCGACCTGCTGGGCGAGCTGGTCTCCGGCACGGCGCAGCCCCAGGGCGCCGTCCGCCCCGTGGCCGTGCCCGCGGCCGTCTGACCGGCCCCACCCCAGGCCGCCGCACCAGGTGATGGTGGCGGGCCGGGGCGGTGTACACCCTTCAGCGCTGCCTGCCTCTCCCTAGGGGGATGCAGGCAGCGCTTTTTTGCGTCTGTCCCTTCGGCGTGCCGGCCCTGCAACCTGCGGTGAATGCCTGCCCCAGTGAGACCGACCTGGGGTGGGCCTCCTGGGTTGGGTAACAATCGGAAACAAAGCTCGGCCGCAAGGCCTGCACCGGGTGAAACCTCGGGGCAGACTGTCCGCTGGGCTTGCGGCGCTTCAGCGGCCCACCAGAGGCCGGGCCGCAGCCGATTCCAACAACTCACAAAAGCATAGGAACCGCGAGGTTCCAAGGGTGTGTATGCAAGTCAAAACGCGTCTGGTCCTGGGTGGCCTGATGTCCTTCCTCGGGCTGCTGGCGGTGGCGCTGGTGGCGCTTTTCCTCGAAAAGTCCACCCTGCTGGAAGAGCGCAAGCTCAAGACCCGGCACCTGGTGGAGGCCGCGCACACCCTGGTGGGTCACTACCAGGGTCTGGAGAAAGCCGGCGCGCTCAGCGCCGAAGATGCGCGCCGTGCGGCGCTGCAGGCGCTCAAGGGCCTGCGCTACGAGCAGAAGGAATATTTCTGGGTGAACGACCTGGGCTCGCCCGTGCCCCGCATGGTGATGCACCCCACCGTGCCTGCGCTGGACGGCAAGGTGCTCGACAGCCCCAACTTCAACCGCGCCACGCGGCTGCAGGCCGGCCTCGACGGCCCGGTGGTGAACACCGATGGCAAGAAAAACCTGTTCGTGGCCTTCAACGAGGTCGTGGCCCAGGGCGGCCAGGGCTTCGTCACCTACGGCTGGCCCAAGCCCAAGGCCGGCGGTGGCACCACCGACGAGCTTTATGAAAAGCTCTCCTTCGTCAAGAAGGTCGACGGCTGGGGCTGGGTCATCGGTACCGGCATCTACATCGACGACCTGCAGCAGCGTTTTTGGCGTCAGGCCGCCGAGTTCGGCGCCATGGTGCTGGCCGTCATGCTGCTGGTGGCGCTGGTCATCCGCTGGCAGGTTGCCGGCATCATCGGTCCGCTGCGGGCCCTGCGCGCCACGGTGACAGCGGTGGAGCAGACGGCCGATTTCTCCCGCCGTGCCGAGCAGCGCAGCGAGTGCGAGGTCGGCCAGACGGCGCTGGCCTTCAACCGCATGATGGCGGCGCAGCAGACCGCCATCGCCGAGGTCAATGCCGTGGTCAAGGCCATTGCCGCCGGCGACTTCAGCCAGCGTGTGCGCGCCAGCCTGGGCGGCGACCTGGGCATCATGAAAGAGGCGGTCAATGCCAGCGCCATGAGCGTGGACCGCACCATGCAGGCGCTGCAGGCGGTGATGAAGGCGCTGCACAACGGCGACTTCACCCAGCGCATGTCGGCCCAGGTGCAGGGCGAACTGCGCGCCGCCGTCGACGAGGCCATGCAGTCCATGCAGGCCCTGCTGGGTGACGTGGGCCGCGTCATGAACGCCGTGGCCCAGGGCGACCTGCGCCAGCGCGTCACGGCCGAAGGCCGCGGCGACCTGGCCCGCCTGAAGACGCACATCAACGATTCGCTGGGCGTGCTGGGCCAGACCATGCACACCATCAACAGCAACACCCGCCAGGTGGCGGCGGCCGCCAACGAAACGAGCCAGGCCATCAGCCAGATCAGCGACGGTGCCCAAAACCAGATGCATGCCATCGCGCAGCTGGCCAATGCCGTGCGGGAGACCGCCTCGTCGGTGAGCGATGTCTCGCGCAACACCGAAACCGCCAGCGCCCGCTCACGCGAATCCATGGACCTGGTGCGCTCGGGCCGCCACAAGATGGCGGCCATGGTCGAGATGGTCAACGCGATCGCGGCCAACTCCGAGCGCATCAACAAGATCACCGAGGTGATCGAAGGCATCGCCAACAAGACCAACCTGCTCTCGCTCAACGCCGCCATCGAGGCGGCGCGCGCCGGTGAGCATGGCAAGGGCTTTTCGGTGGTGGCCGAAGAGGTGGGCAAACTGGCCGTGAGCAGCTCCAGCAGCACGCAGGAGATCTCGCAGCTGGTCCAGCAGGCCGTGAGCGAGGCGCGCCAGGCCGTGGAGGCCGTGCGTCAGGTGAGCCAGGGCATGGAGCGCATCGAGCAGGGCGCCCAGGAGTCGGACGGCATGATGCAGCGCGTCTCGGCCGCGCTCGAGCAGCAGGCCCAGGCGGTGCAGTCCATCAACAACAACATGGCGCACCTCAACCAGATCGCCGAATCCAACGCCGCCGCCAGCGAGGAGATCACCGCCACCGTGATTGAGCTGTCCAAGATCGCCGACGGCACGCGCCGCGAGGTGGAGAAGTTCGAGGTGTGAGGCACCCCGGGCGGGCGGCGTTCAGTCGGCGCCTGCCCATGGTGCCCGCTCGGCCAGACCTTGAATGAAGGTCATGGCGTTTCTGGCTTGGCCTTACTTGCAAGGCACTGCCGGCCTGCCGGATCCTGCTGGCAGGCCACTGGCATTGGGCGCACAAGGTTTGGGGCTTTGTAGCCTGAGACCTCTGCCAAGCCGAGGGGGGCGGCCGCCCCTTTGCTTGGTGCTGTCGCCGCTTGCGTCGCGTGGCTTCGGTCAGCCATGCTGTCGGGCAACGCTTGCGCGGTTCCTGCCTCCAAGCCCAGTCTTTTCCGCCGCATCTGGCGGGTGAAGGCGCCTCCTGCCGAGGGCGCCTGATGTGCTGCCGGGGAGGCATCCACGTCCAGCATTTTTTCCTCTTCTCCAACTTGAGTGCCTCGGGGGACAGTCGCCGTTTCCCCTTCTCTGGGACCCGAACCTGCGACCGGGTTCAAATTTGGGCCAGGCTCGTGCATCAAGGCGGTCTGTTCATGCAACTCACCTGTTGAAGTCGGTGCCCCATCAGCTGTCGAAGGTGCGGCTGATACCAACTGCGGGTCTGTGGTGTGTTCCCTGTCTTGTCCATGGATGAGGAGT
>CAYVGD010000265.1:0-4103 GCA_964450095.1 uncultured Polaromonas sp. | reverse complement strand
TACCAGGCCTTCAAGGCCAACGACGGCGCCTACGTGCGCAAGCACTTCTTCGGCCGCGACCCGCGCACGCTGGAGATGGTCGCTCACCTGAGCGACGACGACATCTGGAACCTGCGCCGCGGCGGCCACGACCCGCAGAAGGTCTACGCCGCCTACGACGCGGCGGTCAAGCACAAGGGCCAGCCCACGGTGCTGCTGATCAAGACCGTCAAGGGCTTTGGCATGGGCAAGGCCGGCGAGGGCAAGAACACCGTTCACCAGACCAAGAAGCTCACGGACGACGACATCAAGATCTTCCGCGACCGCTTCAACATCCCGATTCCCGACAGCGAACTGCCCAAGCTGCCCTTCTACAAGCCGGCCGACGACACGCCGGAGATGAAGTACCTGCACGAGCGTCGCCAGGCCCTGGGAGGCTACCTGCCCAAGCGCCGCGCCAAGGCCGACGAGAGCTTCACCGTTCCCTCGCTGGAGACCTTCAAGGCCGTGCTCGAGCCCACGGCCGAGGGCCGCGAGATCTCCACCACCCAGGCCTACGTGCGCTTTCTCACCCAGTTGCTGCGCGACCAGGCCCTGGGCCCGCGCGTGGTGCCCATCCTGGTGGACGAGGCCCGCACCTTCGGCATGGAAGGCCTCTTCCGCCAGGTCGGCATCTACAACCCCGCAGGGCAGCAGTACACCCCGGTCGACAAGGACCAGGTGATGTACTACCGCGAGGACAAGGCCGGCCAGATCCTGCAGGAAGGCATCAACGAGGCCGGCGGCATGTCCAGCTGGATCGCCGCGGCCACGAGCTACAGCACCAGCAACCGCATCATGGTGCCGTTCTACGTGTACTACTCGATGTTCGGCTTCCAGCGCATCGGCGACCTGGCCTGGGCCGCCGGCGACATGCAGGCGCGCGGCTTCCTGCTGGGCGGCACCTCCGGCCGCACCACGCTCAATGGCGAGGGCCTGCAGCACGAGGACGGCCACAGCCACATCCTGGCCGGCACCATTCCAAACTGCATCGCCTACGACCCGACCTTCGCGCACGAGGTGGGCATCATCCTGCACCATGGCCTCAAGCGCATGGTGGAAAAGCAGGACAACGTCTTCTACTACCTCACGCTGCTCAACGAGAACTACGCCATGCCGGGCCTCAAGACCGGCACCGAAGAGCAGATCATCAAGGGCATGTACCTGTTGCAGGAGCCGGGCAAGGCCCAAGGCAAGGGCAAGGCCAAGCTGCAGGTCAACCTGCTGGGGTCGGGCTCCATCCTGCGCGAATCCATCGCCGCCAAGCAGCTGCTGGAAGAGGAGTGGGGCGTGTCCGCCGCCGTGTGGAGCTGCCCGAGCTTCAACGAACTGGCCCGCGACGGCCAGGACTGCGAGCGCTGGAACCTGCTGCACCCCACCGAGACGCCGCGCGTGCCCTTCGTGGCGCAGCAACTGGCCACGCAGGCCGGTCCGGTGGTGGCCTCGACCGACTACATGAAGTCGTTCGCCGAGCAGATCCGCCCGTTCATCCCGACCGGCCGCGCCTACAAGGTGCTGGGCACCGATGGTTTTGGCCGCAGCGATTTCCGCAGCAAGCTGCGCGAGCACTTCGAGATCAACCGCCACTACGTCGTGGTGGCAGCGCTCAAGGCGCTGTCGGAGCAGGGCGAGTTGCCCGCATCGAAGGTGGCCGAGGCAATCGCCAAGTACGGCCTGAACACCGACAAGACCAACCCGCTGTACGCCTGATTCCCAGGGCCACACACAAGTCAGGAGACAACACACATGGCATTGGTAGACATCAAGGTGCCCGACATCGGCGACTTTGACGAGGTGGCCGTGATCGAGCTGCTGGTCAAGCCCGGCGACGCGGTCAAGGCCGAGCAGTCGCTCATCACCGTCGAATCGGACAAGGCTTCCATGGAGATCCCGTCCAGCCAGGCGGGCATCGTCAAGGAACTGAAGGTGCAGCTCGGCGACAAGGTCAAGGAAGGCTCGGTGATCGTGGTCATCGAAGGCGAGGCCGCTGCGGCTGCAGCCGCAGCGCCCGCCAGCGCTCCTGCCAGCGCTCCCGCACCCGCGCCCGCCGCCGTGGCCCCGGCAGCCACAGCTCCCGCGGCTGCGCCGGCCGGACCCGCGGGTGTTCTCGAGGTGCGCGTGCCGGACATCGGCGACTTCAAGGACGTTGCCGTCATCGAGCTGCTGGTCAAGGTGGGCGAAAGCATTCACCTGGAGCAGTCGCTCATCACGGTGGAGTCCGACAAGGCCTCCATGGAAATCCCGTCGGCCGCCGCGGGCGTGCTCAAGGAGCTGAAGGTCAAGATCGGCGACAAGGTCAACATCGGCGATGTGATCGCACTCGTCGAGGGCGCCGCAGCCGCGGCGCCGGGCGCTGCGGCTCCTGCAGTTGCCCCCGCATCCGCCCCTGCCTCTGCGGTTGCCGCTGTACCCGCGTCTGTGCCCGCGTCAGTGCCAGCGCCTGCGTCGGCCAGCGCGCCCGCTGTGCATCAGCCCGTGCACCAGCCGGGCGGTGCCACCGCCGGTCTGCCGCATGCGTCGCCCTCGGTGCGCAAGTTCGCGCGCGAACTGGGCGTGCCCCTGGCCGAGGTCAAGGGCACGGGCCCGAAGGGTCGCATCACGCAGGACGATGTGCAGAGCTTCACCCGTTCCGTGATGGCCGGAAGCCACCAGACCCAGGCGCAGGCGGCCAAGGCGCCGCAGGCCTCCGGTGCAGGCACCGGCCTGGATCTGCTGCCCTGGCCGAAGGTGGACTTCGCCAAGTTCGGCCCGATCGAGCGCAAGGAGATGAGCCGCATCAAGAAGATCAGCGGCGCCAACCTCACGCGCAACGCCATCATGATTCCGGCGGTCACCAACCACGACGACGCCGACATCACGGACCTGGAGGCCTTCCGCGTCCAGTTGAACAAGGAAAACGAAAAGAGCGGCGTCAAGGTCACCATGCTGGCCTTCCTGATCAAGGCCTGCGTGGCGGCGCTGAAGAAATTTCCCGAGTTCAACAGCTCGCTGGACGGCGACGCGCTGGTCTACAAGCAGTACTGGCACATCGGCTTTGCCGCCGACACGCCCAATGGCCTGATGGTTCCCGTGATCAAGGACGCCGACAAGAAGGGCATCCTGCAGGTCAGCCAGGAGATGTCGGAACTGGCCAAGAAGGCGCGCGATGGCAAGCTCAGCCCGGCCGAGATGAGCGGGGCCACCTTCACCATCTCCAGCCTGGGCGGCATCGGCGGGCGTTACTTCACGCCCATCATCAACGCGCCCGAGGTGGCCATCCTGGGCGTGTGCAAGTCCAGCATGGAGCCGGTGTGGAACGGCAAGGAGTTCGCTCCCCGCCTGATGCTGCCCCTGTCGCTGACCTGGGACCACCGCGTCATCGACGGTGCGGCCGCCGCCCGCTTCAACGCCTACCTCGGCCAGATCCTGGCCGACTTCCGCCGCGTGCTGCTGTGAAGCTCATCCATGCCAGCCGGTTAACCTAGGGGCTGGCATGGACAGAAGCACACAGCACAGCGGGAGCAGCGCATGACGACACTCGTGATCGTGAAAAAGGCCGGGCAGGTGGCGATCGCGGCCGACACCCTGGTGACCTTCGGAGACACGCGGCTTTCCAGTCGCTTCGAAGCCAACAGCAAGATCTTCCGCGTCGACACGCCCCAGGGCACCAGCTACATCGGCATGGCCGGCTCGGTCGCGCACTTTCCGGTGCTGCGCAAGGCCTTGTCGAGCATCCCCAAGGAAGAGCTGCTGCTGGGCAACAAGGACGAGATCTTCGACACCTTCACGGCCTTGCATCCGTTGCTCAAGGACCAGTTCTTCCTGCAGACCAAGGAAGACGACAACGATCCGTATGAGTCCAGCCAGTTCAGCGTGGTGATCGCCAACGCAACCGGCATCTACGGCCTCTACAGCTACCGGGAAATCTTTGAGTTCAAGGAGTTCTGGGGCATCGGGTCGGGCAGAAGCTTTGCGCTCGGTGCCATGCACGCGTGCTGGGACAAGGCCAAGACCGCCAAGGAAGTGGCGGTCGCCGGCGTGGAAGCCGGCTGTGAATTCGACAAGAACTCCGCCGCGCCGGTGGAGGTGTACACGCTGAAAATGAA
>CAYVGD010000264.1:0-4120 GCA_964450095.1 uncultured Polaromonas sp. | reverse complement strand
TTGCCTTGCCTTGCCTTGCCTTGCCTTGCCTTGCCTTGCCTTGCCTTGCCTTGCCGGGTTCCTGCCCGGCTCCTGCTCCGGCCCGCGGTGCCCACCGCTCCCTCCGGAGGCCGCAGGCACTTCCGGGACAATCGGCGTCATGCTTTGTGCTTCCCCCGTTCCCCAGGGTCTGGCCAGCGCCGACGATGCGCTGCACCTGGTGTTGCCTTTTGCGGCCTGCGAATCTGAATCCTGGTGGCCGGCGGTCCAGGCCCTGACCGCCCAGGACCTGCCCCAACTGCACGCCCTGCTGCAGGGCATGCAGCCGGTCGCGCGCGACGAAGGCCCGATGAAGTCGCTCTCTGCGCCCCACGAGCGGCTGCTGGCCCGCGCCCTGGGCTGGCAAGGCCTGGACGACGGTCTGCTGCCCTGGGCGGCGCTCGCGCAGGCTGAGCGCGGCCCGGCCCCGGGCGCCTGGGGCTGGGTGACGCTGTGCCACTGGGCCATGGGCCGCGAGCACGCCACGCTCACCGACCCGGAGGCCCTGGCGGTCGAGGACGGTGAAGCCCAGGCGCTGATCAACGCCATGCGCCCTTTCTTTGAAAGCGACGGTATCGAGCTGCACCCGCTGTCGCCGGGCCGGTGGCTGGCCGCAGGCGAGCCGCTGGCCCAGCCGACCGCCTCGCTGGACCGCGCGCTCGGCCGCAACGTGGACCCCTGGCTGCCTTCAGCCAGCGGCGCGCGCGTCCTCAGGCGCCTGCAGAACGAGATGCAGATGCTTCTCTACACCCACCCGGTGAACGATGCCCGCCAGGCCCGGCGGCAGCAGCCCATCAACTCCCTGTGGTTCAGTGGCACCGGAGCCCTGCCCGCGGCAACCGGCACGGCACCGGCGCTGCACCTGACGCGCGCCCTGGCCCAGCCGGCGCTGGCGGAGGACTGGCCAGCGTACGTGAAGGCCTGGCGCGCGCTGGACGGCTCGGCCCTGGCCAGCCTCCTGGCTCGCCAACGCGCCGGCCAGACGGTGCGGCTGAGCCTGTGCGGCGAACGCACGAGCCTCACCCTGGAAAGCGCACCGGCCTCCTGGCTGGCCCGGCTCAATCCCTGGCGTGCGCGGCCGCGCTGGCCCGACCTGCTGCAAGGCTTATGAAACTCACCACCCGACAAGCCCCGCCGCGCAGCGTGTGGGCGCTCACCCAGGCCGGCGTCCATCCCCTGCTGGCCCAGTTGTATGCCGCCCGGGGCGTGCACAGCCCCGATGAGCTCGACGACGGGCTGGCCAAGCTGCTGCCGCCGGCCTCCATGAAAGGCGCGCAGGAAGCGGCCGTGCTGCTGGCCGACGCCATGGCCCGGGGGGACCGGCTCTGCGTGGTGGCCGACTACGACTGCGACGGCGCCACCGCCTGCGCGGTGGCCGTTCGCGGGCTGCGCATGCTGGGGGCGGGTCTGGGCTGGCAGCACGCGGCCTACCTCGTGCCGGACCGCGTGGTCGACGGCTATGGCCTGACGCCCCCGATCGCCGACCGGGTCAAAGCCTCGGGCGCGGACCTGCTGGTCACCGTCGACAACGGCATCGCCAGCCTAGAAGGTGTGGCCCATGCCCGCGCGCTGGGCCTGAAGGTGCTGGTGACCGACCACCACCTGCCCGCGCAGAAAGATGGCGCCGTGGTGCTGCCCGAGGCCGAGGGCATCGTCAACCCCAACCAGCCCGCCTGCGGCTTTGCGAGCAAGTCGATCGCGGGCGTGGGCGTGATGTTCTATGTGCTGCTGGCGCTGCGCGCCGAATTGCGCCAGCGGGGCATCTACGACGCGCAGACCCAGCCCAAGCTGGATGCGCTGCTGCCCCTGGTGGCCCTGGGCACGGTCGCCGACGTGGTGCGGCTGGACGGCAACAACCGCCGCCTGGTCGCGCAGGGCCTCAAGCGCATCCGGGCCGGCCAGATGCCGGCGGGCCTGGCCGCGCTGTTCGGGGCCTCGGGCCGGCGGCCACAGGTGGCCACGAGCTTTGACTTCGGTTTCGCCCTGGGCCCGCGCATCAACGCCGCCGGCCGCCTGGCGGACATGACGCTGGGCATCGAATGCCTGCTCACCGACGATGCGGCGCGCGCCGCTGAACTGGCGGGCCAGCTCGACCAGATCAACCGCGAACGGCGCGACATTGAGGGCCAGATGCGCGAGCAGGCCATGCTGGCGGCCGACGCCATGGCCGGCGCGGACGACGAACCGCCGCCGGCCGTGGCCATCTTCGATCCGGAGTTCCATGAGGGGGTGGTGGGCATCGTGGCCTCGCGCATCAAGGACCGGTTGCACCGCCCGGCCTTCGTGTTCGCCGCCAGCAGCGCGCCGGGCAAGGGGCACGAGCTCAAGGGTTCGGGCCGGTCGATCGCGGGCTTTCACTTGCGCGATGCGCTGGACTTGGTGGCCAAGCGCCACCCGGGTGTGCTGCTGCGCTTCGGTGGCCACGCCATGGCCGCAGGATGCACGGTCGCGCGCGAGCGCTTCGACGAATTCGAGGCGGGCTTCGCCCAGGTGGCGCGCGAATGGCTGGATGCGGCCACGCTCACGCGCCAGCTGGAGACCGACGGGCCGCTGTCGCCCGAATACCGGCGGGCCGACGTGGTGGACACGCTCTCGCGCGAGGTGTGGGGCCAGGGCTTTGCCGCGCCCACCTTCAGCGAGGAGCTGGACATCGTCTCCCAGCGGCTGGTGGGAGAAAAGCACCTGGCGCTCAAGCTCAGGCACCAGGGCCAGCCGGTGGACGGCATCTGGTTCGGGCGCACCGAGCCGCTGCCCGCCCGCTGCAAGCTCGCCTTCCGGCTGGACGCCGACGAATGGCAGGGCGTTCGCCGGGTGCGCTTCCTGATCGAAGGCGCAGAGCTCTGACACAGCGCTGCCGACCTCGGCGCTGGCCCGGCGCGCTGCGGGCCCGGGCGTGACACGCCCCGTCCGACGGCGGTGCGTCTGCCGCACCTACAGCCGCGCCCGGAGCGGCATCCAAGGATGCAGGCTTGGCCTTGGGAGACAGCATGAACACCATCATCTACATCGTCGGGTTGGTCGTCATCATCGGGGTGATCCTGTCGTACTTCGGCTTCCGCTGAAGGCGCGCCGCAAAGCGCGCCACAGGGCGCGGCTGCGGTCAGCGCGACCGTGGACCGAGGTCTAGAATCGCCCAGGTGAACGCGCGCAATATCCTCAATGCCGACCTGCACTGCCATTCCACGGTGTCGGACGGCACGCTCAGCCCCGAAACGCTGGCCGAGCGCGCCCGCAGCAATGGCGTCGAACTGTGGGCCTTGACCGACCACGACGAGATCGGCGGCCAGCGCCGCGCCGCCGCCGCCGCCCAGGCGCTGGGCATGGCCTACCTCACGGGCGTGGAAATCTCGGTCACCTTTGCAGGCGAGACGGTGCACATCGTGGGGCTGGGCTTCGACGCCGACGATGACCAGCTGCGCCAAGGGCTGGCACGCACCCGCGGCGGCCGCGCCGAACGCGCCCAGGAAATGTCGGACGGGCTGGCCCGGGTGGGCATCCACGGCGCCTATGAAGGCGCGCTGCGCTTTGTGGGCAACCCCGACCTGATCTCGCGCACGCACTTCGCCCGCTTCCTGGTGGAGGCCGGCGTGTGCCGCGACACTGGCGACGTGTTTCGCCACTACCTCACCGAAGGCAAGCCCGGTTACGTGCCGCACCGCTGGGCGAGCCTGGGAGATGCGGTGCGCTGGATCAGCGAGGCCGGCGGCGCGGCGGTGATCGCGCACCCGGCGCGCTACAAGTTCACGCCCACCGAGGAGTTCGCTCTCTTTTCGGAATTCAAGGCGCACGGCGGCCGCGCCGTGGAGGTGGTCACCGGCAGCCACACGGCCCAGGAATACCTGACCTACGCCGACATGGCGCGGGAGTTTGGCTTGGCGGCATCGCGCGGCAGCGACTTCCACAGCCCCGATGAGAGCCACACTGACCTGGGGAGCCTGCCGCTGCTGCCCGGTGCATTGACCCCCGTCTGGGAGTTGCTGGAAGCACGCATCCGGTGAGCCTGGTCCTCGCGCGTTCGTCGTCCTCGGCGCTGGCTGGCATTGCGCTGGCCGTGGCGGCCGTGGTGCTCATGCCGGGTGGGCTCGAGCTGCCGCCCGCGGTG